>NZ_LEKI01000003.1:0-86593 GCF_001029525.1 Nocardiopsis sp. RV163
GGTCTTCGCGCTGGGGGTGGGGTCCGCGCAGGCCAGGGCGCTGGTCGAACCCGGGGCGCACCACGCGCGCGCGGCGACCGGGGCGGGCATCCGGGGGATGGTCCCGCTCCAGGCGGCCCTGCTGGCCGGGTACGGCGCGCCGGACGTGGCGTGCGCGCTCGCCGTCGGCGCGCCCGTGGCGGCGCGGGCGTCCAAGGCGGTGTCGTTCACTTGAGGTTCGGATACGGCACCAACGGCTTCTGGGACCACCGGCTGGACGACGCGCTAGCCGTAATCGCCGACCTCGGCTACGAGGGGGTGGGGCTGACCCTTGACCACCCGCACCTGGACCCCTTCGCTCCGGACGCCTTCGCGCGCACCGCCCGCATCGGTCGGCGGCTGTCCGAACTGGGGCTGGCGGTGGTCGTGGAGACCGGCGCCCGCTACCTGATGGACCCGCGCCGCAAGCACGAGCCCACCCTGGTCTCCGACGAGGGCGCCGAACTGCGGGTGGACCTGCTGCGCCGCGCGGTGCGCGTCGCCGACGGCCTGGGGGCAGAGGCCGTCTCCTTCTGGTCGGGCGTCCTACCGGCGGGGGTGAGCCGGGCGCAGGGCTGGTCGCGGTTGACCTCGGGTGTGGAGCGGGTCCTGGCCACCGCCGACGACCTGGGCGTGGACTGCGCGTTCGAGCCCGAGCCCGGCATGTTCGCCGAACGGGTGGCCGACGCGCTGGAGCTGCGCGAGCGGCTAGGCGGTCCGCCGCGGCTGCGGGTGACGGTGGACGTCGGGCACGGCGTGTGCAACGAGCCGGACGGCCCCGAGGGCGCGGTCCGGCGGGCCGGGGCCCTGATCGCCAACGTCCAACTGGACGACATGCTGCCGGGCGTGCACGAGCACCTGGAGTTCGGTGAGGGCGAGATCGACCTGCCCGGGGTCCTGGGCGCACTGGAGGAGGTCGGCTACCGGGGCCTGGCGTCGGTGGAGCTGCCCCGGCACGGGCACGCCGCCCCCCTGGTGGCCGAGCGGTCGATCCGCGCGCTCAGGCGGGCGCTTGCCGACTCGCGTGAGCGGAGGGCGGAGGGGTGAGCGGGGAGTACGCCTTCCTGGACACGGACGCGGCGCGCGGTGCGCTGGCCGCCCGGGTCGGGCAGGTGCGCGAGCGGCCCGCGCGGATCGCCGTGCTCTTCCCCGCGGTGGCCAGGAGCGTGGCGCGCGGGGCCGGTCCGTCGGGCGACCCCGACGGGGTGGCCGGGCCGACCCTGGAGGACATGGCGCGGGTGGAGCTGCTGTCCGCGCTGGCCGGGGCCCTGGACCCACCGGAGCTGGCCCGCGAGGTCCGCGACCTGTACCACCACGGTGACGCGGGAGAGCGGCGCGCCGTCCTGCGCGGCCTGGACGCGCTCGACGCGCTCGGCGACGGCCGGGAGGAGGTGGCCGACGCGGCGCGCGAGCTGCTGGCCGACGCGATGCGCGCCAACGACACCCGGCTGCTCGCGGCGGCGTCCGCCAGCGCGGCTACGGCCCTGCTCGACGCCGACTCCTGGCGCCAGGGAATCCTCAAGTGCCTGTTCACCGGGGTGCCGCTGGGGTCGGCGGCCGGGCTGCCCGACCGCGCCGACGAGGAGCTGGCGCGCATGTGCGCCGACCACGCCGAGGAACGGGTCCTGGCGGGGCGGCCGGTACCCGACGACGTCCACCTGGTGCTGCGGCACTTCCCCGGGCGGGCCGCCCGCCTGGACACCCACCGAACGGAGGCGTGATGCGTATCTTCGACCCGCACATCCACATGACCTCGCGCACCACCGACGACTACGAGGCGATGTACGCCGCCGGGGTGCGTGCGGTGGTCGAGCCTTCGTTCTGGCTGGGCCAGCCCCGGACCGGCGTGGGTTCGTTCCGCGACTACTTCGACGGCCTCGTGGGCTGGGAGCGGTTCCGGGCCGAGCGGTTCGGGATCCGCCACCACTGCACGATCGCGCTCAACCCGAAGGAGGCCAACGACCCCCGCCTGTCGGGGGTGCTGGACCTGCTCCCCCGCTACCTGGCCAAGGACGGCGTGGTGGCGGTCGGCGAGGTGGGCTTCGACTCCGGCACCGCTGAGGAGGAGAGGGCCTTCCGCCACCAGCTGGAGCTGGCCGGGGAGTTCGGGCTGCCCGTCCTGGTGCACACCCCGCACCGGGACAAGGCGGCCGGGACCCGCCGCACCCTCCGACTGGTCGCCGAGTCGGGGATCGCTCCCGAGCGGGTGCTCGTGGACCACCTCAACGAGGCGACCGTGGCCATGGTGCACGAGTCGGGTTGCACGCTGGGCTTCTCCATCTACCCCGACACCAAGATGAGCCCGGAGCGCATGGTGCGCGTCCTGTCGGAGTGGGGCGCGGAGCGGATGGTGGTCAACTCGGCCGCCGACTGGGGCCGCAGCGACCCGCTCGCCACGCTGCGCACCGGCGAGGCCATGCTCGCCGCGGGCTTCACCGACCGCGACGTCGAACGCGTGCTGTGGGACAACCCCGTGGAGTTCTACGGCCGCAGCGGACGCCTGCTGCTGGACGACGTGCACGGGGCCGACCGCACCGCGACCTACTCGGGGAACTCGGTGCTGCGCGGCGAGCGCGCGGGCGGAGGTGCCGCGTGAGGCTGCGCCACCCCGACGGAACGGTCGTCCACCTGGCCTACTGCACCAACGTGCACCCCGCCGAGGACCTGGACGGCGTCCTGCGCCAGATCCGCGTCCACGGCGGCGGGGTGCGAGAGGCCCTGGGCGCGGACCGGCTCGGCCTGGGCCTGTGGCTGCCCGCCCCGCTGGCCCGGGAGCTGGCGGCGGACCCGCACCTGACCGACCGGCTGCGCGCGGAGCTGGAGGCCGCCGGGCTGGAGACGGTGACCCTCAACGCCTTCCCCTACAGCGGGTTCCACGCGCCCGTGGTCAAACGGGCCGTGTACCTCCCCGACTGGACCGACCGGGCCCGGCTGGACTACACGGTGGACTGCGCCCGGGTGCTGGCCCGGCTGCTGCCCGACGACGCCGCGCGCGGCAGCGTCTCCACCCTTCCCCTGGCCTGGCGCGAACCGTGGGACCCCGGCCGCCTGTCCGCAGCCCGCGCGCACCTGGCCGAACTCTCCGACGCCCTGGAGGACCTGGCACGGCGGGGACGCCCGGTGCGGGTGGGGCTGGAGCCCGAACCGGGGTGCGTCGTCGAGACCACCCGGGACGCGGCCCGCCTGCTCGGGGGCCCGCCGCCGCACCTGGGAGTGTGCCTGGACACCTGCCACCTGGCGACGGCCTTCGAGGAGCCGGGAGCGGCCCTGGAACGGCTCTCCGGCGCGGGCCTGCCCGTGGTCAAGACCCAGGCGTCGGCGGCAGTGGAGGTCCCCGACCCCGCCGACCCGGCCGCGCGCGAGGCCCTCGCCGCCTTCGCCGAGGACCGCTTCCTGCACCAGACGCGCGTGCACGGCCGGGACGGGGCGCGGCAGGGCCGCGACGACTTGGACGAGGCGCTGGGCGGCGCCGACCCCCTGCCCGGCGGCGCGCCCTGGCGCACCCACTTCCACGTGCCCCTGCACGCGCCCGCCACCGGCCCGCTGCGCGGGACCAACGGGCACCTCACCGACACCCTGGGGCTCCTTCTGGGGCCCGGCGGCGCGCGCACCGACCACGTGGAAGTGGAGACCTACACCTGGTCGGTGCTGCCGAGGGAGCGGCGCCCGGCCGACGGGAAGGGACTCGCCGAGGGCATAGCCGCCGAGGTGGCCTGGACCCGCGACCGGCTGACCGACCTGGGCCTGACCCCGCTCTGAGACCCCGCGAACCGAAGGGACACCCCCATGCCGACGGAGGAACCGCGCCTGCTCGTGGTCGACGCGGTCGGGCTCACGCCCCGGCTGCTGCGGCACGCGCCCCGGCTGCGCGCCGTGGCCGAGAAGGGCTGGCAGGCACCGCTGGAGACCGTCCTGCCCGCCGTGACCTGCACCGTCCAGTCCACGTTCCTGACCGGCCGGACCCCCGCCGGGCACGGCGCCGTCGGCAACGGCTGGTACTTCCGGGACCTGGGCGAGGTGTACCTGTGGCGCCAGCACAACCGCCTGGTCCGGGGAGAGAAGGTGTGGGAGACCGCCCGGCGGCACCGACCGGGTTTTCGCACCGCGAACGTGTGCTGGTGGTACGCCATGGGCGCCACCACCGACTGGACCGTGACGCCGAGGCCGGTCTACCACGCCGACGGGCGCAAGTCCCCCGACTGCTACACCCGCCCGCCCGACCTCCACGACGAGCTGACCTCGGAGCTGGGGCCCTTCCCGCTCTTCCAGTACTGGGGGCCGACCGCGTCGCTGCGCTCCACCGAGTGGATCGTGGCCGCGACCCGCAGGCTGATGCCGAGGGCCGACCTGACCCTGTGCTACGTCCCCCACCTGGACTACGACCTGCAACGGTACGGGCCCGGCTCCGAGCAGGCACGCCGGGCGGTGGCCGACATGGACGCGGCCCTGGCTCCCCTGCTGGACGACGCCGAGCGCTCGGGCACCGCCGTGATGGTCCTGAGCGAGTACGGCATCACCCCCGCCGACAGGCCCGTGCACGTCAACCGGGTGCTGCGCGAGGCCGGACTGCTGGAGGTGTACACCCAGCACGGGATGGAGTACCTGGACCCGTGGGAGTCGCGCGCCTTCGCGGTGGCCGACCACCAGTGCGCGCACGTCTACGTCCGCGAACCCGGCGACGTGCCCGGGGTCGCCCGCCTCCTGGCGGGCGTGGAGGGGGTGGACCTGGTCCTGGACCGCGACGGGCAGGCGGAGCACGGGCTGGACCACGAGCGCTCCGGCGAGCTGGTCCTCGTCGCCGATCCGGGCGCCTGGTTCACCTACTACTACTGGCTGCGCGACGCGGCGGCGCCGGACTTCGCGCGGGGCGTGGACATCCACCGCAAGCCGGGCTACGACCCCGCCGAACTCTTCCTGGATCCCGCCGACCGTCTGGTCAGAGCCCGCGCGGCGGCCAACCTCGCCCGCAAGAAGGCGGGCCTGCGCTACGCCATGAACGTGGTCCCGCTCGATCCGGGCTGCGTGCGCGGCACCCACGGGCGCGCGCACTCCGACCCCGACGACGGCCCCCTGGTGCTGTGCTCCGACCCCGGCTCCGCCCGGCAGCGCGTCGCGGCCACCGAGGTCCGCGACCTCATACTCGGTCTCGCCGGTGTGCCGGCGCCGGCGGGGCCGTCCCCTTCCCCCTGACTCGGTCACCGCAGGGGAGCGATGGACCGCCCCCTCCACCGGGGTCTTGCGCCTGTGGCGGGGTCCGGCGCTCCGGACTCGCTGTAGGCACAGGGTCACCGCAGGCCAAGGCCCTCACGTCGCACAGGCAACGGTTTCGGTCGGTGCCATATGCGGTGCTCCTGGGACTTTCCCGCCCGCCCCACCGTCGCGTACGGGGCGGGCGGGGAGGTCACCCCCGACGCGGAGTCACAGGTCCCATTCGGTGCCGTAGCGCCCGGTCAGCTCGCGCACGTCCTCGGGCGAGAGCACGGAGAACTCGCTCCCCCGCAGCGACACGACGATGCGCGAGGCCTCCTCCAGCTCGACGGCGCCGTCCAGGGCGGCCGCCGGACCGGCGGCGGCCACGATCGAACCGTGGTTGGCCAGCAGGGCCGCGCGGAACCGCCCAGGCAGGCGGGAGAGGTTGTCGGCGAGCCGGTCGCTGCCCGGCGCCGCGTAGGGCACCAGGGGCGCCTGGCCGACCCGCATGACCAGATAGGGCGTGACGGGCGGCAGCGCGGAGGCCTCCGACCAGGCGGGCAGGCACGAGGCCGCGCAGGCGTGCGGCGAGTGCAGGTGGACGACGGCGCCCGCGTCCGCGACCCGCCGGTACATCGCCTGGTGGAGCGGGAACTCCTTGGAGGGGGGCGGACCGGCGACGTGCTCGCCCTCCCCGTCCAGGACGGACAGTCCCTCGGGGTCGAGGTCGCGCAGTGAGACCCCCGTGGGGCTCATCAGGGTCAGTTCCCCGGCCCGCGCGGACACGTTGCCCGAGGCGCCCGGACTGAGCCCCAGTTCGACGGCGCGGCGTCCGACCGCGCACAGCTCCCGGGCCGCCTCGCGCGCTTCGCGGTTCACTTGTCCCCCTCCCAGGCTCGGACGAACAGGTCCTCACGACCGAAGTTGCCGGACTTGAGCATGAGCTGGACGTCCTCGCCGTCGCTGTTTCCGAGCGTCCACGCGACGCCCGGGTCGATCTCGGGCCCCAGCGCCAGCGACGCCACTCCCAGGCGCCGCACGACGGCTCCGCTGGTCTCCCCGCCCGCTACCAGGAGCGCGCGCGCTCCCGAGGTGACCAGGCGTGCGGCGATCTCGGCCAGCGCCTCCTCGATGAGCGGCGCGTCGGCGGTGTCCACGACGTGTTCGGGTGCGGCGGTCGCGTACACAACGAACGGGGACTCGCCGCCCTCCAGTGCGCGTTCCACGGCAAGCGACACCGTCGCCCCGAAGTCCCGGCGCAGGTCGGACGGGAGCAGGTGGTGTCCCCCGCCGTGGGCGAGGGCGTGGCGCACCTGGCCCTGGGTCGCACGCGAGGCGCTGCCCGAGAGCACGACGCGCGGCCCCGGGGGCGGGGTGAGCGGCAGGCGGCCGGTCCCGTGGGGGCCGGTGAGCCCCTGGGCCAGGGCGCTGCCGCCGGTCAGCAGGCGCAGGTCCCGCGTCGCGTCGGCGAGCGTGCGCAGGTCGGCGTCGGTCAGGGCGTCCACGACCACGAACCGGGCCCCCTCCGCGCTGGCCGACGCGATGGCGCCGCGCACAGCGTCGGCCCCTCGGGCCACCACCGGCCAGGGCACCAGCGCGACGTCGTCCGCGCCGCCGCTGACCTGGGGGGCGAGCAGGCGCGGAAGGCTGGAGTCGGTCATGGGCGTGAGCGGGTGGTGGCGCATCGGGGACTCGTCGAGGGGGTCGTCTCCCACGAAGAGGTGGCCTCGGTAGACGGTGCGCCCGTTGGCGGGGAAGGCGGGTGCGACGACCGTGACGTCCTCGCCGAGGGCGTCGAGGACCGCCTCCGCGACCGGGCCGATGTTGCCGTCCGGGGTGGAGTCGAAGGTGGAGCAGTACTTGAGGTAGAACCGCTCGCACCCCGCGCTCCGCAGCCGGGCGAGGGCGTCCAGCGAGGCCGCGACCGCCGCGTCGGCGGGTGTGGTGCGCGACTTCAGGGCCACGACGACGGCGTCGGCCCCCTCCGCCGCGGCGGCGACGGGGTCGGCGCCGCCGGGGTCCCGCGTGTCCAGGACGACCGTGGTCCGGTGGCCGGACGCGGTGAGGGCGATCGCGACGTCGGTCGCTCCGGTGAGGTCGTCGGCGATCACGCCGAGGGTCGCCATGTGAGGTACTCCCTGTGGTCGGGGCTGATCGGTCGGGCGGAGGGGTTCCGACGCGCCGTGCGGCCCTGTGGCCGGGCGCGCCGGAACCCCTCTGTGGAACGGGCGGGCCGGATCAGACGACGCCGGTCGCGATCATGACGTTGAGCACGAGGAACCCGGTGACGCCCGAGAGGAACGAGGCGACACCGATCGACCGGATGCCCTGGCCCACCGTCATGTTGGACAGCGTGGTGGTGACCCAGAACCCGGACGAGTTGGCGTGCTTCATGATCTGGGCGCCGGTGGCGCAGGCCAGGTACACCACGATCGGCGCCAGGCCGAGGTCGTCCATCAGGGGCTGCATGATGGCCGCCGAGGTCATCACGCCCAGGATGTTGGAGCCGGTGATCGTGCAGACCGCCGCGCCGACGAGGAAGGGGATGACGACCGGTGACATGCCGGTGCCCTCGATGCCCGCGGCGACGTTCTCGGCCACGCCGGTCTCCCGGATGATGGTGGCCAGCGCTCCGCCGACGCCGGTGAGGGCCAGGGGCATCGCGGCGATGCGCAGGCCCGCCTCGAACAGGTCGTTGAGGGTGGCCTTGTCCTTCCAGCGCCCGCGGAACAGCGGCAGGGCCAGCAGGCAGGCGAGGAAGAGCGCCACCGTCGGCTCGCCGACGAACAGGACGGCCTCGGTGAACCAGGCCCCCTCCGGGAGCACCGGACCGGCCGTGGAGGCGACGATGATGAGGACGATGGGGGCCAGGATCGGCACCAGGGAGCCGAGCAGGCCCACGTTGGCGGGGGCCGCGGCGCCGTCGGAGGCGGTCTTGGGGCCGGTGCCCTCGGAGTCCCCCGGGGCGCCGGCGGAGGGGGCGCCCGGGCCGCCCGCGCCCGCCAGGTGTTCGACGAACTCCGGCTTGGGCGGCACGTAGGTCTTGATGAAGGACAGGTAGACCGTCGCGGCGATGACGCCGGGGACGCCCACCATCAGGCCGTAGAGGATGGCCTCGCCCATGCTGACTCCGAGCAGCGAGGCCGACGCGAGCGGGCCGGGGCCGGGCGGGACGACCGAGGTCATGATGTAGGCGCCGAGGTAGAGGATCGGGCCGAGCTTCATCATCGACATGCCCGTGCGGTATGCCAGGGCGGAGACGATCGGGATGAGCATGACGACCGCGGTGTCGGCGATGAGGGGGATGCCCAGCACGGTCGAGGCCAGGGCGATCGCCCAGGGCACCCTCTTCTCCGCGAACATGTTCAGGGCGGTCTCGGTGATCTTGGTGGCCGCGCCGCTCAGTTCGAGCATCCTGCCGAGGACGCAGCCGAAGATGACCAGAAGGCCGACGCTGGCGAGCGTGCCGCCGAAGCCCTCGGTGACGAGTTCGATGGTCTCGGTGCCGCCCATGCCCAGGACCAGGCCGAGCGCCACGACCACCATGAACAGCGTGGCCACGGGGTGGACCTTGAAGCGTGCGATGAGCAGTACGAGTACCGCGATGGCGGTGAGGAACGCCAACAGAGTGTAGATGTCCGACATGTCAGTGGGTCCGATCGTTCACAGGTGCGTGCGGGCGTGGCGCCAGGCGTCCAGGAGGGGGGCGCTGGCGTCGGCCAGGTCGTCCAGGCGCACCAGTGCGCCCGCCGCGACGTCGCGGCCCAGGGTGGCGTGGGCCGCCAGGTAGAGCGGTGCGACGTCGTCAGGGGCGTCGGCGGTGTCCAGCAGGACGGGGGCCACCCCCTGGACGTCGTGGTGGTGTCCGCCCATGTCCAGCCTGGTCCCGGCGGTGAGGTCGCGCCGGGCGCGCCCGGCCAGGACCGCGTGCGGGGCGGGGCGCCGGGGGGTCACCGCGCGGCGGCGGTCCACGGCGTCCAGCAGGCTCAGCGGGGTCTCCACGCCCATGAGGTGGTAGGGCAGGTACAGGCAGGCGTAGCGCCCCGAGCGCGAGACCACGTGGCCCTTCTGCGCGAGCAGTGCCCAGGAGACGGGGTCTCCGGTGCGGACGACGGCGAAGACCCCTCCGGCGAAGGAGGCCTCCTCGGGCAGGCGGAGCACGCTGAAGACGTCCACGGCACCGGACCGGGAGAGGATTCCGCCGTCCTCGGCGAGGGAGTAGACGTCGGCGAGTTCGGCGACGCGCGCGACGGGGTAGTGCAGCGCCTCGGTGTCGGGCACCAGGCCCGTGTGGTTGGCCACGACCCCCATCTCGCAGTAGTCGGCGGCGGCCGAGCGCGACAGGCCCGCCACCGCGCGGGCGCGGGCGGCGAGCGTGGCGGGCACGTTCTCGCCCAGGGTGAGCAGAGCGGCCAGGCCGGGTGCGTCGACCTCCTGGTCGAGCTGGCGCACGCGGCCGGTGTCCGGGTCGAAGACCAGGTCGTACTCGCCCGACTTGCCGATCGCGACGACGTCCAGGCCCAGCAGGCGGGTCCGCTCGTACCACTCGATGAGGTTGGCGGGCTGGTCGCCGATGCCGGGGGTGTAGACCACGCCCCGTTCCCGGGCGAGGTCGGCCAGTGCGATCCCGGAAACGGAGTCGACCTCCTTGGAGACCATGACCACGTGGCGTCCGGCCGCGATGGCGGTCCGCGCGGCCCGGGTGCCCGCCTCGGGGCTGCCGGTGGCCTCGACGAGCACGTCGTAGCCGGCGTGTTCGAGGAGGCCGGCGTCGGCGATCACCGCGATGCGCCCGTCGGCCAGCGCGGCCACCTCGTCCGCGCTGGAGCACACCGTCAGCGCGTCGGCGGGGTAGCCGAGCTCGGCGCACAGCGCGATCGTCCCCTCGGTGTCCAGGTCGCACAGGACCGAGGGCCGCAGCCGTTCCATCCGCGGGGTCTGGGCGAGCAGGGTGCGCGCGAAACCGCCGCGGGCTCCGGTGAGCGCGTAGCGCACGGGCGGTGGCGGCGCCGTGGTGGCGTCGGTGGCTTGCATGGGTTCTCCTTCTTCCGGCCCCGCGGGGGCACGTGTGTGCCAAGCCGCTACGGCAACACGCCATGTTTAACACCAGCGGAACATTAGAGTCAATAATTATCACGACTGGTACCATCTGAGAACACTCGTTACCATGATGCCCATGAGTGGAACCGAGGGAGAGCGATGATTCCGGCGCAACGGCGTGAGCTGCTCGTGCGTGAGCTGCGCGGTACGGGCGTGCTGAGCGTGAAGGAGCTGTGCGAGATCCTCGACGTCTCGCACATGACGGTGCGCCGCGACATCATGACGCTGGAGGAGGAGGGGCGGGTCCGCTCGGTGCCCGGCGGCGTCGAACTGGTCTCGCAGGTGCGCTCGGAGCCCTCCTACCGCGACAAGTCGCGGGTGGACGTGGCCGAGAAGCGGGCGATGGCCCGTGCTGCGGCGGCCCTGGTCGGCGAGGGGCAGACCGTCTACCTGGACGCGGGCACGACGCTGGGGCACCTGGTGCCGTCGCTGTGGAGCGTCACCGGCCTCACCGTCATCACCAACGACATCACCACCGCCGCCTCCCTCACCGACCACCCCGACGTGACCCTCTTCCTCATCGGCGGGCAGATCGACCGCGAGAACCGCTCCTCGGTCGGCGACATCGCGGCCGCCACCATCGAGGAGTTCAACATCGACGTCGCCTTCGTCTCGACGAGTTCGTGGGACCTGAGCCGGGGTACCACCACGCCCTCGCGCGCGAAGGTCGCGGTCAAGCGCGCGGCCATGGCGGCGGCCTCGACGTCGGTGCTGGTCGCCGGGGCCGACAAGTACGGGGCCTTCGGCACGTTCAAGGTCGCCGCGCTCACGAGCTTCGCCTCGGTGATCACCGACGACCGCCTCTCCGAGTCCTCCGTGCGCGCGATCCGGGAGCTGGGCGTGGGCCTGGAGGTCGTCACACCCCAGCGGGAGGCCGACGAGGAGGCGGAGGCCCCCACCGCCTGACCCCCGCTCCGCCGGGGATCCCCCGCGGACCAGTCGCGCGCGTGCGCACGGCCGGACGGCACCCCCTCCGCCGGGGCGCCGCCCGGCCCCTCGGCGTGCCCTCCCGGTCCTGCCGTGCGCTGGGGCGCGCCCGCCCGGACCGTGCGCCCGGGCCGTGCGCACGGAAAAACCCTGGACAAAAATCTTCCAATGTAAGAATCTGGGTGGGCGGTCCCGCCCCGCACCCTCGGGGGCGTGCCGCGATGCGAGCGACAGGGCGATGCCCGAGCCAACGAAGGAGCCCCCCGTGCCGACAACATCCGTGCAGCTGTACTCGGTCCGCGACGAACTCGCCGACGGCTTGGAGAGCGCCGTCGCACGCCTGGCCGAGATCGGGTTCGCCCACGTGGAGCCGTACGCGTTCCACCTGGACACCGGGGAGTACCGGCGCGTGTTCGCCGCGACGGGCGTCACCGCGCCCTCCGGCCACGCCCCCGTGATCGACTCCCAGACCCCCGAGGCGGTCTTCGACGCGGCCGCCGAACTGGGCATCGCGACGGTCATCGACCCGCTGGTCCCGGCCGAGCGGTGGCAGACCGCCGACCAGGTGGCCGGACTCGCCGAGCGCGTGAACCGGCTGGCGGAGCTGGCCGCCGAACGGGGCCTGGATTTCGGCTACCACAACCACGCCTGGGAGCTGAGCTCCCGCATCGGCGACAGGCACGCGCTGGAGGTGTTCGTGGAGCACCTCGAGCCGAGGGTCGTGCTGGAGGTGGACACCTACTGGGCGGGGGTCGGCGGCGCCGACGCAGCCGCGCTGCTGCGGGCGTTCGGCGACCGGGTGCGGTTGATCCACGTCAAGGACGGCACCCTGGACGGCGACGTGACACGTCAGCGGCCGGCGGGCGAGGGCGAAGTCGACGTCCGCGCGGTCCTGGAGGCCGCGCCGAGGGCGATCCGCGTGGTCGAGTTCGACGCCTACGCGGGCGACGTGTTCGACGGCATCGCGCGGTCGATGGCCTGGCTCGGGGAGAACGACCGATGACGCGCACCGGGAGCGGGGCCGCCGGGGTCGGTGTCATCGGCGCGGGCAACATCTCGACCCAGTACCTGGAGAACCTGACCCGCTTCCCCGACGTCGAGGTCCGCTTCGTCGCGGACCTGGACCTGGCGCGCGCCGCCGCGCAGGCCGACGCGTACGGCGTCCCGGCGTCCGGGAGCGTGGCGGAGCTGCTGGAGCGCGAGGACGTCGAGGTCGTGGTCAACCTGACCGTCCCGGCCGTGCACACCGAGGTCGGGCACCAGATCCTCGACGCGGGCAAGCACGTGTGGAGCGAGAAGCCCATCGCCCTGGACCACGACGCGGCCGCCGCGCTGCTGGCCAGAGCCGGGGAGGCGGGGCTGCGGGTCGCATGCGCGCCGGACACGGTGCTGGGGGCGGGGACGCAGACCGCGCTGCGCGCGATCGCCCGCGGCGACATCGGGGAGCCGCTGACCGCGACCACGATGTTCCACGTGCCCGGGCCCGAGTCCTGGCACCCGGACCCGGACTTCCTCTTCGCCCACGGGGCGGGGCCCCTGTTCGACATGGGCCCTTACTACGTCACCGCGCTCGTGCACGTCTTCGGCGCCGCGACCCGGGTGCAGGCGGTGGCCTCCACCGGCCGCGCGACCCGCACGATCGCGAGCGGTCCCCGCGCGGGCCAGGTGTTCGAGGTGCAGGTGCCGACGCACCACGCCGCGCTGGTGGAGTTCGGACCGGGCCGCTCCGCCCAGTCCACGTTCTCGTTCCAGCACGCGCTGCACAGGGCGGGAATGGTGGAGGTCAACGGTACCGAGGGCACGATCGTCCTGCCCGACCCCAACACGTTCGGCGGGGACACGACCCTGTGGCGCTACGACCGGGAAGAGCCGGTCACCATGCCCGCCGAGGGACCCGTGTACGGTCGCGGGGCCGGGGTCGTCGACCTGGTCCGCGCGGTACGCGCGGGAGGGACCGAACGCGCGTCGGGGGCCGTGGCCTCGCACGTGCTCGACGTGCTGCTGGGCATCCGCGACGCGGCGGCCGGCGGAACGCCGGTGGAGATCACCTCCGCGGTGGAGCCGGTGGCTCCCCTACCCCGGGGGTGGGACCCGGCCAGCCCGACGCTGCGGGCGGCGGGCGCCTGACGCGGAAACCTCGGGCGTCGTCGCCGCGGGCCGGCGACGGCGCCCGGGCGCGTTCACGGGGTCTGGGCCGACGGGGCTCCCCTGCCGCTCTCGTCGGCTCCGGTTCCGTCGGCTCCGGCCTCGGCTCCCCCTCCCCCGCCGGGCAGCAGCCGTTCCAGGACCTGGAGCGAGCGGTAGACGTCCACCTCCCCCGGGTCGAGCAGCCACTGCAACTGCAACCCGTCGGACGCGGCGATCACCAGGGCCGCCGCATCGTCGGGGTCGATGTCGGCCGCGATCTCACCGGAGCGCTGACCGGCGCGGACGCGCTCGGCGAGGTCGGCGCGCAGCGCCCGGAACCGGGCCCGGACGAACTCCCGCGTCGCAGGGTGCCGCTGCTCCTGCAACGCGTCCGTGGTCAGCGTCGCGTACAGCTCGACCAGGCCGGGGATGGAGCGGTTGCGTTCGGCGCTGCGCTCCATCACCGCGACCGCCGAGACGGTGTCAGGATTCGAGGGCTCGCGCCCCGCCGCCTCGTGTTCGCGGTAGACCTCCACCAGGAGCTCGTCGCGGGAGGCGAAGTAGTAGCGCAGCGCCGCGTGGGACACCCCGATGGCATCGCCGATCGCCCTCAGGGACGCCCCCACCCCGTGCTCGGCGAACACCTCGATCGCACGCGACAGGATCTGCGACCGCCTCTTCTCGGCCTTCCGGTACGTCCGGCCGGAACCACCCGCACCATCCACACCACCAGCGCCACCGTTCACCACGCCCTCCTTAGACCCGGACCGCACGGTCGGCCGCCGCTGACGCGCGGCGGGACCGGTGCGGTTCTCTCCCTCGTGGATGCCTACCAGTGTGTCGGCATCGGCGCCGGGGCCCGCCCGTGCCCGGCTACGGGAGCCGGTGGGGATCACCGCCGGTTCAGGGGAGGGCGGACGCCATGCCCAGGATCAACAGCGGAGGCGCGAGCAGCGCCGCGACGCGGACGACGGCTCCCGCGGCGAAGGAGAAGGCGACCGCCAGGCAGGCCCGGTGGACGAGGTAGCCGAACAGGCCGATGAACAGGGAGAAGGCGATGGTCAAGGCGTCGGGGCCTTCGGTGATCATCATGGACGCGGGGAAGACGGCGTAGAGCAGGGCCGCGACCGCGGAGGGAGCGGCTTTCGTGGCTCTGAGCGTGGGAGCCCCGCGGTCGGGTGCGTGCCCGTGCTCGCACGCGCGCCCGTGCTCGGACTCGCGCCTGCGGCCGGACGCGCGCCCGCGCTCCAGGAGGAAAGCGATCAGGCCGGGGAGCGTGGTGACCGTGAGCAGGACGGCGTAGGCAGTCGTGAGCACGGCGAGGAAGAACCCGGAGGTGACGCCTTCCGCGATCGAGAAGGGCGCCAAGAGGATCAGGAAGGCGTGGATGCCGCCGCCGGAGGCGACCCTGAACGCCGCTTCGGGAGCGGTCACCGCGTGTGCGGGCCCGGAGGCCGGTTCGGGGTTCGGGTGCGAAGGCCCGAACGTGCTACGGACCGAGTACGGCAGGGGGTGCGCGTCCTCAGGGGGTTTCGACCGCGGAGCCATACCGACATCCCACCACGCCGGAATCCGCCGTCGTCTCCGGCCCCCGCGGTGGGGTCCGGGCTCGCTGGGAGGGTTCCCCCGGGCGGCTCGGAGTCGGGCGCGAGAGGAGACCCGACACCTCCTGACCCGCCGACGCGGCGGCGCCCCGCCCGGGAGGAGGCGGATACGACCCCGTTCAGAGGCCCTCGACGCGGGCGAGGAAGCGCAGCAGCCCAGCGTTGAAGGCACCCGGCAGCTCCAGTTCGGCCGGGGTGGTCTCGCGGTCGGTGCCGCGCATCGCGCGCAGTGTCCCGACCGAGCGCACGCCGCGCCGCCACAGGGGCGTGCCGTGGCCGGTGGCGGGGATGCCTTCGGCGAAGACCCGGTATCCGGCGTCCGAGAGCGCGGGGACCTGGTGGCGCCGGGAAGTCGCGGGGGCCTTGAACCCGGCAAGAAGGACGACCGGGCGCCCCGGGAGTCACCGTGTTCGGTGTACTCGACGCCAAGCCCGTCGTCCGCGGTGGTCAGCGTCATCGCCCTCCCCGAAATCCGGGGCCGTGCTCGCACACGCCCCCGGGGAGGGGCTCCGAAGCCCGGGAGCTCGTCCGCTCCGCCCGCGGAGCGTGTAGGATTTTGGGAACGATAATCGTTTTCAGGCACCACGGGCGGCGGCGGGGAGGAGGGGGAGGACGCTTGCCGACGGCCCGGCAGAGAGGCGCGCACGGCCCGTGCGCCCTCGGGAACGCGAATCTCAGAAAGGTGAACATGCCCTCTTCAGCAGACCGTCCGGGCAAGCGCAAGCCCACGCGGAGTTTCGCCAATCCACTGGGAGACATGGACTACATCGACTACAAGGACACCACTCTTCTGCGCAAGTTCATCTCCGAGAAGGGGAAGATCCGCAGCCGCAGGGTCACGCGGGTGACCGCACGCCAGCAGCGGCTGATCGCGGCGGCGGTCAAGAACGCGCGCGAGACGGCCCTGCTGCCCTACCCGTCCAACACGCCGACGCACAGGTCCTGAGGACCCGTCGGCCCGCCCGGGGAGCCCCCGGACGGGCCGGCGCGGTCAGGAGCGGTCGGGAGCGTGCTCGTCCCAGTGGCCTTCGTGCTCGCGGTGCAGGTGGCCGTCGTGGACGTAGTCCACGTGGTCCTCGTGCGGCACGGCCACGTGCCCGCACCCGTGACCGTGCTCGTGCGCGTGCCCCTCGTGGACGGAATGCCCCTCAGCGGAGCACTCGTCCCAGTGACCGCCGTGCTCATGGTGCAGGTGGCCGTCGTGGACGTAGTCCACGTGGTCCTCGTGCGGCACGGCCACGTGCCCGCACCCGTGACCGTGCTCGTGCGCGTGCCCCTCGTGGACGGAATGCCGTGTGGCCATCTCTCCCCCTCGAAAACGACCAGCGGAAAAAGCGGGAACACATCCAGGACTATTCGATCAGCGATCGCGCATCAAGCGCCGCCGGGGCGGTGCACGGAGAATTTATCCGCCTCCCATGGGGATTTCACACCGGACCCCGGAGAAATGATTGTGCTTTTCATTTCCTCCGTGGCGGGGGCCGCCCCCTGCCGTACGGCTCCGACGACGGGGACCGCTGGAGTGCGGAAATGATTATCATTACCTTTATCCGACACGGCGAGGAGGCACGCCATGCCTGAGTACGACGACCCCTACGCCCGCTCCGGGCAGTACCTGGACCCGATGATCGCCGGGTGGTGGGAGCACCACCGGGCGGTCCTGACCGAGGCACTGGCCTCCCTGCCCGGGGACTGCGGCCCCGTCGTGGACGCGGGTGCGGGCGGCGGCCACGGAACCCGGCTCATCGCCGCGGCCCTGCCCACGGCCCGCGTCCTGGCCGTGGAGCCCTCACTCCTGCTGCGGGCCGTGCTGCTCTCCCGGATCGCCGACGACCCCGGCCTGCGCGGAAGGGTGACCGTGGACGGCGACGACCTGCTCTCGGCCCACCTGCCCGACCGGATCGGCGGCATGGTGATGGCCAACCTCATCGGCCACTTCAGCCCCCACGAGCGCGACCGCCTGTGGGAGGACCTGGCCCCGAGGCTGGCCCCGGGGGCCTTCGTACTGCTCAACCTCGCCGCCCCGCTGCGGCCCGAACGCGTGGAGCGGGCGCGGATGAGCCAGGTCCGCGTCGGCGCCCGCTCCTACGTCGGCTGGGCCGCCGCCGAGCCCAGCGGACCCGAACGGGTCGAGTGGCACATGACCTACGAGGTCCATGAGGGGGACCGGGTCCTGACCCGCGACGAGGTCCGCTACGACTGGTGGACGCTCACCGAGGACGCGCTGCGCGCCGAGACCGAGCCCCACCGCCTGCGGGTCCTGCCCCACGGCCCCGCCGAGGCCGGACTGTACAGAGTCCTCCCGGAGGACTGACTGAGGCCCCGCCGACCGCCCGCCTCAGGAGGCGGCCGGCGGGGCGCTGCTGCGTCTGACCACCAGGTCGGTGGCCAGGTCCAGGCGCAGGTTGGCGGGGGTGCCGCCGCGCGCCAGGGTGAGCGCCATCCGGGTCGCCTCCTCGGCCATCTCGGTGAGCGGCTGGCGCACGGTGGTCAGCGGCGGCCCCATCCAGCGGGCCACCGGCAGGTCGTCGTAGCCGACCACGCTCAGGTCCTCGGGGATGCGCACGCCCAGCTCGCGGGCGGCCTCGTACAGGCCCATGGCCTGGAGGTCGTTGCCCGCGAAGACGGCCGTGGGCGGGTCGTCCAGCCGGAGCAGCTCGCGGCCCCGGTCGCGGCCGCTCTCCACGTGGAAGTCGCCGTAGCGCACGAGCGCGGGTTCGGCCGTCAGCCCGGCCGAGTCCAGCGCGGAGGCGTAGCCGTCGATGCGGGCCCTGCTGCACAGCACGTGCCGTGGCCCGCCGATGACGCCGATGCGCCGGTGGCCGAGCTCGATGAGGTGGCGGGTGGCGACCAGGCCGCCGTTCCAGTTGGCCGAGCCCACCGAGGGCATGTCCGGCCCCGGGTCCCCCGCCGGGTCCACCACGACGAAGGGGATGCCGCGCGCGGTCAGGCGGGTGCGCTGCTCGGGCGCCAAGTCGGAGAAGACCAGGATGACGGCGGTGGACTGGCGGGCGAGCACGGCGTCGACCCAGTCGTCGCGGGGGGTCTGGGCGCCCCCGGACTCGGTCAGCACGACGCTGAGCCCCTCCGAGCGCGCCACGCTCTCCACGCCCCGGATGACCTCGACCGCCCAGGCGCTGTCGAGTTCGTGGAAGACCAGGTCGACCATGGACGAACGGCCTCCGCCCGGGCCCCGGCGTCGCCGGTAGCCGTGGCGGCGGATCAGCTCCTCCACGCGTGCGCGGGTGTCGCTGGCCACGTCGGCGCGTCCGTTCAGCACCTTCGAGACCGTAGGCACCGATACGCCTGCGGCTTCCGCAATTTTCGAGATGGTGACCGGCTCCGAAAGGGTGGTCCGGGCGGGATCGGGGGTCGAGTCTGCACTCACGACGCCTGATCCTACGCGGTCATGGCAACTCCGCGCGGCCGCGGGTGACCCAGCTCTCATCCTCCTATTGACGCTCGGGGTGACGCCGCGTACATTCGGGCGCAAATATTTCGAAATACTTACCGATAGTTTCGAAAGAGGAGTGGCCATGAGAACCCCCCGCCTGGGCTCCGCCGCCGGAGCGACGGCGCTCTGCCTGCTCGCCGTCACCGCCTGTTCCGGTGGCGGCGGCGGAGACGACCGCATGCACGTGTGGATGTACCAGGACACCCTGGTGGTGGTGCAGGAGGGCGCCGTCGAGAGGTTCAACGGGGCCTCCGAGACCGAGGCGGTCATCGACGAGGTTCCCGGGGACAGCTACGAGGAGCGCCTGCGCACGGCGATGGGCTCCAGCGAGAAGCCCGACGTGTTCTTCAACTGGGGCGGCGGCAGCATCGAGCCCTACGTCGAGCAGGACATGCTCATACCCCTGGACGACATGCTCGCCGAGAACCCCGAGTTCGCCGACTCCTTCATCCCCTCCATCCTGGAGGCGGGCAAGGTCGACGGCGTGCAGTACGGCATCCCCCTGCGCGGCACCCAGCCGGTCATCCTCTTCTACAACGAGACGGTGTTCGAGGAGGCCGGAGCGGAGCCCCCCGAGACCTGGCAGGACATCCTGGACCTGGTCGACACCTTCACCGAGGAGGGCGTCACCCCCTTCGCCCTGGCCGGGGCCGACCCCTGGACCGAGCAGATGTGGCTCCAGTACCTCGTGGACCGCATCGGCGGGCCGGAGGTGTTCGCGCGCATCGTGGAGGGCGACTCCGAGGGCTGGCGCGATCCCGCCGTGCTGGAGGCCGCCCGCATGGTCCGGGAACTGGTGGACCAGGGCGCGTTCGGCAACTCCTACGCCTCGGTCAGCTACACCGAGGGGGCGGCCTCCGCACTGCTGTCCGAGGGCCGGGCCGCCATGCACCTGATGGGTTCGTGGGAGTACTCCACCATCCTGGACCAGAACGAGGAGTTCGCGACGAACGACCTGGGGTACGTGGCCTTCCCGCCGATCGAGGGCGGCGAGGGCGACCCCGCCAACGTGGTCGGCAACCCGACCAACTACTTCTCGGTCTCCGCAGAGACCGAGTACACGGACCAGGCGATGGATTTCCTGACGTACATGTCCCAGGAGGAGTACGTCGCCGACATGGTGGAGAACGGCGAGGTGCCCACCACCACCAACGCCGAGGAGGCCGTCGCCGACAGCCCCAGCCCGGACTTCGCCACCTACCAGTACGAGATGGTGCGCGACGCGCCGCACTTCCAGCTCTCGTGGGACCAGGCGCTGCCCCCGGAGGTGGCCACGCCGATGGTCACAGAGATCGAGTCGCTGTTCAACGGTGAGAGCACGCCCGAGCAGTTCGTCGACGCGCTGGCAGCCCTGTGACCGGCCGCACCGACAGCCAGGCGACCGGTGCCACCATGACCGGCGCCCCGGCGGCCGGGGGCGCCGGGGCGGGCGGTTCCGCCTCCCCCGGACCCCGGCCCGGCCTCCCGCGCGGCGGAGCCGCCGCGCGGGGCGCCGCCCCCCGCACGGGGCGGCCCGGCCCGCTGTGGGCGGTACCCGGCCTGCTGTACTTCGGGCTCTTCGCCGCCCTGCCGATGGTGCTGGTGGCCTACCTGTCCCTGACCTCCTGGGGCGGGCTGGGCTCGCCCCGCTTCATCGGCCTGGAGAACTGGTCGCGCCTGGCGGGCGACCCGCTGATGCACAACGCCGTGTGGCTGAGCGTGCTGCTGACCGCGCTCTCCTGGATCGTCCAGACCCCCATCAGCCTGCTCCTGGGTGTCTGGGCCGCCGGTCGACAGCGCAACCGCGCGGTGCTCTCCGCCGTCTTCTTCCTGCCGCTGCTGTTGTCCTCGGCGGCGATCGCCCTCGTCTGGCGGGCCCTGCTCGACCCCAACTTCGGCCCGCTGGCCTGGCTGGGGCCCCGCCTGGGGCTGTCGTCGGTGGACGTGCTGGGCGGTTCCGACAGCGCGTTCCTGGTCATCGTGTTCGTGAGCGCCTGGCAGTTCATCCCGCTGCACATGCTGCTCTACCAGGGCGGCGCACGGCAGATCCCGGCCACCCTGTACCAGGCGGCCGAGATCGACGGGGCGGGAAGGCTGCGGGCGTTCCTGTACATCACGCTGCCCCAGCTCAGGCACACCATCACCACGTCGTCGGTGCTGATGGTGGTCGGGGCGCTGACCTACTTCGACACCGTACTCATCATGACCGGGGGCGGGCCCGGAACCAACACCACGATCGTCCCGTACCTGATGTACCAGGCCGGTTTCCAGAGCTGGGAGCTGGGCTACGCAAGCGCCGTCGCGTTCACCCTGGTGGTGACGGCGACGCTGATCGCGCTGCTCCTGGTCCGCTTCACCGGTTTCGGCGACATGCGCAGCACCCGGGAGGGAATTTGACCGCCAGTACGGCCGAGAGGCCCGCCGCACGGCGGCTCCCCAGCGGCGGCCGCCCCGCCCTCCCGCGCCGACGGCCGGGCCGCCGGCGACCCAACCTCCTGGCCGGGCTGGGCGCCCTGGTGTGGCTGGCCGTCGTGGGGGTGCCGCTGTACGCGCTGTTCGTGGCCACGGTGCAGCGCTCAGAGAACTACACCTCCGCCGGGCCGCTCACCCCGCCCACGGACCCGACCCTGGACAACTACGTCAAGGCGGTCGAGAACGGGGTGCTGGGCTTCGTGCTCAACACCGCGATCGTCACCGTCGCGGTGGTGGCGATCGTGCTGGTGCTCGCCTCCATGACCGGGTTCGCAGTGGTGCGCTCGCGCACCCGGTGGACCACGGGGGTGTTCCGGATGTTCCTGCTGGGGCTGGCGATCCCGTCCCAGGCGGTGATCATCCCGGTGTACCTGATCATCATCGAACTGGGGCTGTACGACACCCTGACCGCGATCGTGCTGCCCACGGCGGCGTTCGCACTGCCGGTGTGCGTGCTGATCCTGGTGGGGTCGATGCGCGACATCTCCGAGGAACTGTACGAGGCCATGGCCCTGGACGGTGCGGGCCCGGTGCGCACCTTCCTCCAGCTGGTGGTGCCGATGTCGCGGTCGGGGCTGAGCACCATCGGCGTGTACGCCGCGCTCCAGGCCTGGAACGGGTTCCTGTTCCCGCTGATCCTCACCCAGTCGTCGGACAACCGGCTGATCACCATGGGCCTGTTCGAGTTCCAGGGCGAGTACCGCGTGGACGTGCCCGGCATGCTGGCCGCGGTCGTGCTGGCGACCCTGCCGCTCTTCCTCGTCTACCTCTTCGCGCGCCGCTCCCTGGTGCGCGGCATGATGGGGGTCGGTGGAAAGTAGCCCCGGGCCGCTCCGCTCCCGCCCGGCGGCCGAGGCCGCGCGTGGCCCGGACGACCTCTGCGCCGGTGCCCGTCCTCTGTCAGGAGCCTCCCCCTGAGACGGGCACCGGGCGCACGTCCGCCTACTCCCCGTTCCGGGGCAGCAGGGACCCCAGCGGGCCCAGATCCAGGTTCAGGTCGGCGGCGGAGAGCCCGTAGCGCTCGCGCAGCTCAGTCATGCGCTCCTCCAAGAGCATCAGCGTCATGCCGATGCGCTCCTCCTGGTCCTCGGTGAGGTCGCCCTGGTCCACGCGCCGCAGGGCTTGGCGCTCCATGAGCTGGCGCACCAGCTCCACCACGGTGAGCACCAGCTTGATCAGGTCGCGCTCGACCGTGTCGGGCTCGGTCTCGATCCGGTGGCGCAGTCCCTGCGTCTCGGACTCCGGAGCCCCCTGGCCGGACCGGTCCGGGGCCGCCGTCCCGTCCAAGGCGTCCTGGAGGCGTCCCAGAACGTCGTTCCCGCCTCCCGGAACCGTGTCGGCGTCGGCCACGCGCACGGACGCGGGCCCATCGGGGCCCCGCGCCGCGCGGATCGGGTCCCCGTTCACGTCTGCCATACCGCCTCCTTCCCCCTCCCTCCGGGGCCGGTCCTCACTCCTGCCGGATCCATCCGCTCAGGGGGTGACCGTGCTCCCAGGGCGAGGGCACGTTCTCGTTGATCGACGACACCAGGGCGTGCAGGGAGACCCGGACCAGGTCCACATCGGCGATGGAGACGGTCAGGTCCCCCGAGACCACCACCCCCTTGGCCAGGACCCGGTCGAGCAGGTCGACCAGGGAGATCTCCCGGTTGGCCAGGGGGTGGTCCTCGTCCAGCATCGTGGTCAGGGAGTGGGCCCGGCCGGGGAAGCCGCCGGTTCCGTCCACCGCACTCATGCGCCCGCCTCCACGACTCGGGGGGAGGAGAAGGAGTAGGGGGCCCACGGCCCGGACGCCTCGATCCTGGTGCCCTCGGGCGCACGGGTGTTCAGCTCGTCCACCGCCGCGAGGAACTCCGCCACCCGGTCCCCGTCCACGAGGTAGGCGTTGTTCATGACGTTCTCGCCGGGGGCCTCGGACAGCGCGGCGTTCTGCGCCTGGTGCTGGGCGCGCGCCCGGGCCATCGCGGTCAGGACCTCGTCGGCCCGCTCGCACAGCGCGGAGGCCCGCTGCCAGGTGTCGTCGCGGCGGTCGCGCTGCTCCCTGCGCCTGCGCAGGTAGGCCTTGCCGGGGCTCTCGTCGGCGGGGGCCTGCGGCTCGGGCGGCGCGGCGGTGCGCACGCCCGCCTCGGCGTAGACCTTCACGCCGACCTCGACCCGGTCCACGAGTTCGTCCAGGGCCGACGCGAAGGCTTCCGCGTTCTCGCGCAGGACCTGGCGGACCCGTTCCTCCCCTCGGTAGACGGTGGCCAGCCGCAGCGGCAGGGCCACGGACCGCAGCGCCACGGCGTCCACGACGCCGTGGTGGGCGCGGGCCACCTGCTCCAGCCAGCGCAGGTCCTCCAACTTGGCGTGGAGCGCCTGCTCGTCGAACTCGTCCAGCGGGACGGTGCTGACCGCGGCGGCCAGGTCTGCCTCGACGACCAGGTGCACGGGGTGGCCGCCCACGCCCCTCAGGCCGTCGGTGGTCGCCCTGCCGAAGGGGCGGCACACCGCGTAGACGTAGCTCGCCTGTTCAGGCCGTTCCATGGCCGTCCTCCTCCCGGGTCCGCTCGGACGTGCGCCGGGCGCCGGAGCCCTCACCGTGCGGGCTCTCGGCCCCCTCCTCGGCGGGGGGGTTCTCCTCGGCCGCGGTGACCTGCGCGGTGCGGTGCTCCTCCAGGGCCTCGATGCGCTCGCGCAGGCGCCTGTTCTCCTCGGCCAACTCGTCGTCCTCGCGCCGGGAGGCACGGGAGGAAAGGGCGGGGTCGTGCTCCCACCAGTCGATGCCCATCTCCTTGGCCTTGTCCACCGAGGCGACGAGGAGCCGGAGCTTGACCGTGAGGAGTTCGATGTCCAGCAGGTTGATCTTGATGTCGCCCGCGATCACGACGCCCTTGTCGAGAACGCGTTCGAGCACGTCGGCGAGGTTGGCGGAGGAGGAGCCGCCCGAGGAGCGGATCGGCCTCGGCTCGCCCCGCCAGGGCGTGGGTTCACTCATGCGTACCAGTTCCCTCCCGGTCCCGCGGAGCCGTCACGGCCACGGTTCACGCGCGCACCGCCGTCGCGGTGGCGGCCTGCGGTGCGGAGGCGGCCCCCGGCTCAGGAGCGCTCGGCTGGGGGCGGATCCCCCTCATCGGGGTACTCGTCCTCCTCGTCTTCCAGGTCCTGCTCGTCCGCCTCATCAGCGTCCTGGCCCTCAGCCTCGTCATCGGGGAACTCCTCCTCTTCTTCCTCTTCGCCCTCGTAGTCCTCGGGCTCTTCCTCAAGCTCCTCGTAGTCCTCGGGCTCTTCCTCAGGCTCCTCGTCGTCCTCGTCCTCGGTCCCCTCCTCGAACCCGTCCTCGGGCTCGTCGTCGAAGTGGTCCCCGCTCCCGTCGTCGAGGTCGGCGAGGTCCTCCCGCTCCTCGGGGTCCAGCTCCTCCAGCTCGTCCCACTGCTCCTCGGTGAGGTCCGCCTCCTCCAGGGCGACGGCGTCCTCGTGGGAGAGGACGACCTCGCCCTCGCGGACCTCTCCGCGCCAGCCGCGGAGTTCGGCCGCCTCGTCCCGGGGCAGCATCATCACCTGGCGCCGGTAGTGCTTGAGGTCCAGGCGCATACGCCTGCCCTGGGCCCGCCAGATGTTGCCCGTGCGCTCGAAGAGACCCTTGGGGTAGTACTCCACCACCAGCAGGACGCGGGTGAGGTCCTCCCCCATGGGGTGGAAGGTCACGACGCCCTTCATGGTGCCCTTGGCGGCCTCGGTCGACCAGGCGATCCGCTGGTCCTGGACCTGTTCGGTGACCTCGGCGCTCCAGCTGCGACTGGACCAGAAGACCTTGCCCCTCCAGTGGGAGGAGGTGTCCCCGGTGCGCTCCGCGCTCTGCACGCCCTTGGCGAAGGAGCCGAAGTCGGGGAAGCGGGTCCACTGGTTGTAGGCGACGCGGACCGGGACGCCCACGTCGACGTCCTCGACGATGTTGACCATCTTGGCGGGTTTGCCGCCGCCTCCAGGGGAACCCGTGCCCGAGCCCCGGCCGAACCTGTCCTTGAGTCCCTTCGCGGCCTTGTCCTTCAGGCCCTTGGCCCCGCCGGCGACCACGGCGTTGACCGGGTTCCCGCCCCGGGCGAGCTTGCCGCCGACCCCGGCCGCGACGGGGTCGGCGGAGGCGCCCTCGCCGGTGAGGCGCTCCACCGCGGCCCCGAGCCTGCGGGCCGCGCCGTTGACCACACTGGTGGCCTTGGCGCTGAGGTAGTCCTGGAGGGCGTCGGCGAGTTTGGAGGTGCCCTCGTTCCTGTCGGCGGCCGACCTCAGCCGGGTCAGCGGCCCCTGGGGCTCAGTCGTCGCGGCCATCGTCGCCCCCCTGTCCGCCGGTGCCCGAGGCGCGCTTGCGCCGGGCGGGCTTGGCGGAGCCCGAGGCGCGCTTGGCGGTGCCCTTGGTCCTCGCGGCGGTTCCCTTGGCCCGGGTGGCACCGCCCGAGGCGGCGCTGCGGGACGCCTTCGCGGTCTTGGCCCCGGTCCTGCGTCCGCGGGCGGGGGCCTCGCTCGGCTCCGTCTCATGCCGGGCCTCGGCGTCGCCGTCGTCCCGGGGCTCGTCCGCGTCCTCGTCGGCCTCGGCCCGCGCGACGCCGTCCTCCTCGGAGTCGGAGGCGTCCCCGGCCGCTCCGTCGCGCAGGCGTTCGGTGCGGCTGTTGAGGGAGTCGGCCAGGCCGCCCGCCCACTTGCCGGCGATGTTGCCCGCCGCGGTCCTGCCGACGTTGAGCAGCTGCTCGCGGGACTGGCCCTTGAGCTCACCCACCACAGGGAGCGCCGAGACCTCCTTGAGCAGCCCCTGGGCGAGCTGTCCGGGTTTGATGTCGAGCTTCTTGGCTCCCAGGTAGAGGCCCAGCCCCAGGGCCAGTTTGAACTTCTTCCTCCGGCCCAGGACGTAGCCGCCCACTGCGGCGGCCACGATTTTCGCGGTGTCCCCCACGGGATCTCACCCCAATATCGTCTATCGAAGACCTTGTTGGTACCGTTCCGCTTCCTCAAGCTGGTCCAGCAGCTCGTCCTCCGCCTGGTCGAACTCGCTCCCGGACAGCTCTCCCGCGTCGAAGCGCTCGGACAGTTCCGCCAACTGCTGTCGGATGCGTGAGGGGTCGTACATCTCCCGCTCCGCCGCGTCCAGGACCTGGCGCGCCGTCCAGTCGACGAACCGGACCGGCGCGGCGGGAGCGGTGAGGATCATGCTGAGGAGGCCCATGCCCCTGACTCCTGTTCGGTGTCCCCTGCCGTCGGGGTCACTGTTGGGGGGTCTCCACGAAGCTGTAGGGCGGCAGGGGTCCGTTGACGCGGACCTCCATGTAGGAGGCCAGTTCCTGTTGGATCCGGGCCGCCTCGCGCAGGAACCCCTCGGTGCGGTCCCGGTGCACGAGGAAGGAGGCGTTGGCCAGGCCGCCGTCCACGGCCGGCCAGGCGGACACTCGCTCGGCCAGGCCCTCCAGGGGCTCCAGGACGGTCTCGGCGTCGCGGCGCCTGAGCTCCTCCACCGCTTGGGAGACCTGCTCACCGAAGGCCATCCGCTCGGAGGGGGTGCCGCCCCCGGCCGCCTTGAGCTCGTCGTTGCGGGCCCGCAGCCCCTCGTCGGCGCGCAGCACGGCGCGCAGGGCCGCCTCCTCGTTGTGGCTGGCCTTGACGTTGAACTCCACCCGGTCCTGGAGCTGGTCCAGCAGGACGGAGTAGTGGTCGGCGAAGCGGGCCAGCTCGGCGGCGACCGCGTCGTCGTCCTCGCTCACCGCACCGAAGCGCAGGGGCAGGACGCCGTGGCCCAGGGCCAGGTCCTGGAGCACGTTCTGGTGCGCGGTCAGGTCGCGCCGCTTGGCGCGCAGGCCCTCGGGGGCGTCGCTGACCGCGGCGGCCACGCCGTAGGCGCGCACGAAGCGCACCGGCGCCGCGTCCTCGCCCACACCGGACAGCTTCATGGCGTCGAGGGACTCGTCGTCGCGGACGATCCCGTAGACGTAGGTGCTCACTCCCCGCCCTCCTTCTTGGCGGAGGAGCGGCGGCGGGTGCGCGCGGGCTGCTTCTCCTGCTCGTCGGACTGCCCCTTGGAGAAGGACTCGGAGATGGCCTCGGCCGCCCCTGAGAGCGCGCCCTTGGACTTGCTGCGCGCCCCCTTCTCCATACCGCTGTCGAGCAGGTCGGGGAGTCCGGCCCCGCCGCTATTGCTCAGGTCGAGGCGGTTGCACGCCTCGGCGAAACGCAGGTAGGTGTCGACACTGGCGACCACGATGCGCACGTCGACGGTGAGGAGTTCGATGCCCACGAGGGACACCCTGGCGAACACGTCGATCACCAGTCCCTTGTCGAGGATGAGGTCGAGGACGTCGTAGAGGTTGCCGGAACTGCGGCCGCCTCCGGATGACTGCTGCTGCATCACCGTCATCGGAATCATGCACCTTTCGTCGGTGAGGTTGTGGGGGGCAGGCGACCCGTCCGCCCGGGGTCGGCCGGGCTCAGCCGTCGGAGCGGCCGCGGGTGTAGCGCTTGGCGCGCTTGTACCCCTCGATCTCCCCGTCGGCGTCGAGTTCCACGGAATACGTGGCCAGCAGGCTCACCGTGTCCGGAACCCGGCGCAGTTCGAGCACTTCGAGGGTCAGGTCCCAGCCGTCTCCGGATCGTTGGAACCCGGAGACGCCCTCGACCTCCAGCCCGGTCACTTCCTCGAACTGCTCCTGGGCCTCGCGCAGACGCTGCATCATCGTCTTGCGCCGTTCCCCGCGCGGAGCGGAACCGTCGTCCTTGCTGTCCTGACTCATGGATCTCCTGGCCGTCGGCCATTATCCGATTTCCCTTGCCGTGCCCTTGGCTTTACCCACTACCGAGAAAGACCGCGACAAAACCTTCCCGGGGTCAAGGCGGGCGCAGACGGGCAGGACGGGAGCGCCCGGAACCGGGGAACCGGGGGAACGCCGGGGCTCCGGGTGTTCCACCGGGTGCGGGAAAGCGGGGAACAGCAGGGGATCCAGGCTCAACGGCACTGGAAAACGCCCGCGAGAGTGTTCAGGTCCGCAACCTCTCAACAAGAAAGTAAAATCGCGCGGCGGCGCGGCGGACAGATCCTCATCCCGCGCGCAGGAGTCGGAGCAGGGCGTGCGCCTCGGCCGCCAGCGCCTCCCGGCCGGGTGCCAGGTACGCCCGGGGATCGGTCAGGCCGGGCCCTTCCTCCAGCCGCTGGCGCAGCGCCCCTGAGAAGGCGGCGTTGAGACGGGTGGCGATGTTGACCTTCGTCATACCGCTTTCGACCGCCCTGACCAGGTCGGCGTCGGCGACACCCGACGACCCGTGCAGCACCAGCGGCACCGGGACCGCCCTGCTCAGGCGGCCGATGAGGTCGTGGTCCACCCGGGCGTCGCGGGTGCGCATGGCGTGCGAGGTGCCGACCGCGACGGCCAGCGAGTCCACCCCGGTCGCGCGGACGAACTCCGCCGCCTCCTCGGGCCGGGTGCGCGCGCCCGGAGCGTGGACGCCGTCCTTGCCGCCGACCTCGCCGAGTTCGGCCTCCACCGCGACGCCTCGGGCGTGGCAGTAGCCGACCACCGCGCGGGTGGCCGCGACGTTGTCCTCGTAGTCCAGCGCGGAGGCGTCGAACATGACGCTGGTGACGCCCAGCCCGACCGCCTCGTGCACGAGCGGGACCTCGGTGGCGTGGTCCAGGTGGACGGCGGTCGGCACGGCCGCCTCGCGGGCTGCGGCGAGCGCGGCCAGGGCGAGGGGTTCCAGCGCCCCGTGGTAGCGCACGCAGTTCTGGCTGATCTGGAGGACGACGGGGGCCGCGGCCCGCTCGGCTCCGGCGATCAGCGCCTCGACGTGCTCCAGCAGGACGACGTTGAAGGCGCCGACTCCTCCGCGCCGGGCGACGGCCCGCTCCAGCAGCGTGGTGATCCCAACGAGTGTCATGCGTACTCCTCGACGTGCACGGTGGGCAGGAACGCCCGGTAGGCCCGCGGGTCGGCCTCCCCCGCGGTGGGGGCGAGCACGGCGGCGGCGCCGAGAGCGGCGGCGCGGGCCAGGGTCCGGGGCCACGGGTCGGCGGCTGCCGCGCCCAGGGCGATCGCGGCGGCCGCGGCGTCCCCGGCTCCGGTCGGGTTGCCGGTCACGCCCGGGACCGCGTCCACCCGCCACCCCCGGTCACCGTGGAAGGCCAGCAGGCCCCGGCTCCCGAGGGAGACGACCACGCTGCGGGCACCGGCCCGCAGCAGCCGACGGGCGGCGTCGGCGCCGCACCCGCCGGTGGTGGCGCGCAGCTCGGCCGCGTTCGGTTTGACCACCGAGGCACCGGCCGCCGCCGCTGCCAGCAGCGCCGGACCCGCGGCGTCGACGACGGCGGGCACGCGCGCCCGCGCGGCGACGCGCACCAGCTCCGCGTACAGGTCGTCCGGCGCTCCCGGGGGCAGGCTGCCGGAGAGCACGAGCGCGCGGGCACCGTCCAGCGCGTCGCGCACCGCCCCCGTCAGCGCGGCCAGCTCCCCGGTGCTCAACCGCGGACCCGGCTCGTTGAGGACCGTGGTTTCGGTGCCCACGACGGTCAGTGTGCGCCGGGTCGTGCCTTCGACGGGCACCGCCCGCAGCCGGTGCCCGCCCTCGGCCAGGGATCGGGCGATCCACCGGCCGGTCGATCCGCCGAGGGGGGCGACCGCGAGCGCGGGCTCGCCGAGCCCGCGCAGCACCCGGGACACGTTGAGGCCCTTGCCGCCCGGGCGCTCCCACACGCGCGAGACCCGCAGGGAGCGGCCCGGGACGAGGGCGTCGACCTCGTAGGTCACGTCGACGGCGGGGTTGGCGGTGACGGTGACGATCACGTGCTCCTCCCCGGGGACTGGGGACCGCGGTGTCCGCTGCCGGGGGCGACCCGGGGCGCGGTCCGGGCGCGGTCACGGTGACGGATCCTGTTCACGTGTGCTCCAGCAGTTCCCGGGCCAGCAGCGCCGCGCCCAGGAACCCGGCCCCGTCGCCCAGCGCGGCGGGGACCACGTCCGGGCGCCGGTGGAAGGTCAGGCGGGCTTCGAGCCGTTCGCGCAGCGGGGCGAGCAGCAGTTCACCGGACCGGGCCAGGCCGCCGCCGACCACGATGACCTGCGGGGCGAGCACGGCGCTGATCCAGGAGAAGCCGAGTGCCAGGGCGTCCACGGCCTCGTCCCACACCCGCCCGGCGGCGGAGTCGCCCCGCACGAGGAGGTCGGCCACGTCGCGGGCCTCCCGGGTGGGTCGGCCCGTGCGCTCGGAGTAGCGGCGGGCGATGGCCGCCGCCGAGGCGATCGCCTCCAGGCACCCGGTGGCGCCGCAGGCGCACGGCCCCCCGTGGCCCACGTCCACGTGTCCCATCTCGCCCGCGAAGCCGCCCGCGGTGTGCGCCCGCCCGCCCAGGAGCAGGGCCGCCGACAGGCCGGTGCCGATGGGGACGAAGACGGCGTCCTCGTGGCCGCGCGCGGCGCCGAGCCGCTGTTCGGCCAGGCCTCCGGCGGCCACGTCGTGCCCGAGGGCGACGGGCAGCCCGCAGCGCTCGGCGAGCAGGTCGCGTACCGGCACGTCGCGCCAGAGGAGGTTCTCCGACCACACCGCCACCCCGCGCCCGACGTCGACGATGCCGGGGACGACCACCCCGACGGCAGCGACCGGGACGTCCCGGGACGCGGAGCGCAGCGCCCCGATGAGGGCGGCGACGGTGTCGACCACGGCATCGGCGACGCGGGGCCCCGTGGGGGTGGGCGTCCTGCGGGTGAGGAGCACCCCGTGGTCGGCGTCCACGAGGGCCGCCTTGGTCAGGGTTCCGCCGACGTCGACGGCGACGACGGCGCTCACGTCCGCCCGTCCGGGAGTACGACCGAACGGGTGAGGTTGCGGGGCCGGTCCGCGTCGAGCCGCCGACGTCGGGCGAGGGCGACGGCCAGGCGCTGGGCCACGACGAGGTCGGCCAGCGGGTCCAGGCCGCTGGAGCGGAAGGCGGCGCCGGTGGCCTCGACCTCGGCGGCAAGGCCCGCGGGCGGCTCGCCGAAGGACCACACGAGCCGTCCCGGCTCGGCGATGGTGAGGGGGCCGTGGCGGTACTCCATCGCCGGGTAGGACTCCGTCCACATCCGCGCCGCCTCGCGCGACTTCAGGGCCGCCTCGTGCGCCAGGCCCACCGTCCACCCCCGGCCGAGGAAGGTGATCTGCTCGGCGCGGGCCAAGGGGTCCAGCGGGACCTCCAGGGCCCGCTCGCCGTCGCGGGCGAGGCCCTCGGCGTCGTGGCCCAGGTGGACGCGCAGCAGGGCGAGCGCCGTCGTGGCGTAGCGGGTCTGCACCACCGACCTCTCGTCGGCGAAGTCCAGCACCACGCTCAGGTCGGCGAGTTCGGTGGCCGGTGAGCCGGGCACGGCGGTGATCACGGTGGTGGGCACGTCCCGGGCCGCCCGGAGCAGGTCGGTGACCTCGGTCGTCGTGCCGGATCGGCTGATGGCCACGACGCGGTCGTAGGAGCGTCCGGGCGGCGCCTCCGAACCCGGGAACGCGTCGGTCAGGCCCTGTCCGGCCCGCTCGCGCAGGGCGGCGTAGGACATCGCGACGAACCAGGACGTGCCGCAGCCGACGACGGCCGTGCGCTCCCCCGGACGCGGCAGCGCGGGCTCCGCGGACGCCAGCGCGTCCGCGACGCGCCGCCAGCACTGCGGCTGGCTGGCGATCTCCGCGGTGACATGGGTGCTCATCTGTGATCTCCCTTGCTGACGGCGGGGCCCTTCGCACCCGCCGCGGAAGCGGACCGGCGCCCTCGTCCGGACGCGGGGGGCACCGCCCCCGCCCCCGTCGCGGCCCCGTTCGCGGCGTGTCCCGCCGTGCGCCCCGCTCCCGGGTCGGGTAGAAGTGCTCGGACGAGCCGTTCTCCGCGTGCGGTGCGCGACGGCGCGCACCAAGCTTCGTAACTCTGATTGCTTTTGATCGATATAGTCGGTTGTCAGTCAGATTGGATCAACAGTTTGTCCTTGGGGGACGTCATGGACCGCCACCAGCGTTTGACGGCTGTGCTCGAACTGCTCTCCGAGCGCGGGTCCCTCTCCGTCGACGAGGCGGTGGAGGAGCTGGGCGTCTCCCCGGCCACCGTCCGGCGCGACCTGGACCACCTGGAGCGGCAGCAGCTCCTGACCCGCACGCGCGGCGGGGCCCTCGCCTCCTCCGTCTCCTACGACCTGCCGCTGAGCTACAAGGCCGCCCGGCACGCCGAGGAGAAGGAGCGCATCGCCCAGGCGATCACGGACCTGGTCCCCCCGGGCTCGGTCGTCGGCCTCAACGGCGGCACCACGACCACCCAGGTCGCGCGCGCCCTGGCCCTGCACGAGAGCTTCCGCGGCGACGGTCCCGGGCGCGGCCTGACCGTGGTGACCAGCGCGCTCAACATCGCCACCGAACTGCTGGTGCGCCCCCACATCAAGGTGGTCGTCGTGGGCGGGGTCGTGCGCCCCCGCTCCTACGAGCTGGTGGGTCCGCTCGCCGAACGGGTCCTGGAGGCGCTCTCCCTGAACGTGGCCGTGATCGGGGCCGACGCCGTGGGCGCCGACGTCGGCGCCATGGCCTTCGACGAGGACGAGGCCGCCGCCAACACGCTGCTCGCCCGGCGCGCCGAGCGGGTCATCGTGGCCGCGGACAGCCACAAGATCGGCCAGCGGGCCTTCGCACGGATCCTGCCGGTCGCCGGGATCGACGTCCTGGTCACCGACAAGGACGCGGACCCCGATGTCGTGGACGGCTTCACCAGGGCCGGGGTCGAGGTCGTCCAGGCCTGAACCGCGGCCCGGTTCCGGAGGGCTCACGGGTCGTTCCTCCCGTCCAGCGGCCGGTAGCCGGCCCCGAGGGCCTCCAGGCGCTCCGAGTGCACGCCCAGCCGGGCGAGGAAATCGGCGCGGTCGCGGCCGCCACGCGCCGACCTCCACCAGCCGGGGGCAGCCGGGCGCCCCGATCCGCCAGCCCTTGTCGTCGGTCAGGTGCGGGTGCAGGAGGTCGGGTTCGAGCAGGTCGCTCAGGCGCAGGACGAAGTCCTTTGGCGGGAAGTGCCGGGCCACGTCCAGCATGAGGCCGCGCCAGCGCGGCCGGGGGCGGTCCCCGACCCGTGTGCGGGGGACGCCCGCGCCCCGGGCGGACCCACCCGTCCTCCACAGCCGCGCGGGCAGGAGCTGGCGCAGGGTCTGCGCGCCGTGGAAGGCCCCGACCGGGTCCGCGCCGACGGTCTCGGCGCGGTCGGTGTCCACGGTGGGCGCGCAGCCGTGTCCGCGGGCCCGCAGGGGGTCCACGCGCACGGTGGCGGGGACCGGATCACCGCCCGGTCCGCCCTCGGGCTCCGGTCCGCTCCCCGGTCCGGTCAGCGGGGCCGGGAGCTCGCGTAACAGCGCGCCCGCCAGTGCGGCCCCCGGTTCGGCGCGAAGGGAGATTCCGCGGTCCAGCCGGAGGGCGCCCGGTCGCGGTTGCGTCCGCGTCGGCACCGTGATGATCGCGGGTCGGTCGGCGTCGTCGGGCATGCTCGGTCCCCCTTCCCGCCGCCCCCGAGGCCGAGGCCGTCGCGGCGGCTGCTCGCCTGCTCCGGCGGACGGGCACAGCGCCCGGTCGGGTCCGGGCTCGGGTCGGTCGCTCCCAACGATCATTACATGAGCACATGATGATTACTAGTGAACAGAAGAAGGATATAAAGCTTGACACCAATCAACCAGAACGTGACGATAGTCACTCACCGACTACCGGAGGGAGCGCTCACCATGGTTCTCGCGTACGCCCGAAACGGACATGGCTGACACCGCGCGGCCCACCGGCCGGGTCGGTGCGGAGCACGAACGCGCCCCGGCCCCTCCGCCGGACCACCCGGGCGGCCGGACTGGGTACTCCCCGGTCCGGCCCGCCCGCGACCTGTGGCGGCGCACCTCGGCGACGCGCTGGCTGCTGCCCGCCACCGCCCTCATCGGCCTTGTCATCGTCTTCCCGGCGCTCTACATGATCTGGCTGTCCTTCCTGGCCGTGGACCGGATCGGGCGGATCCAGGGGTTCACGGGGCTGGACAACTACCGGCGGCTGCTGGCGGAGCCCGCACTGCCCGGGGTGGTCGCCAACACGCTGGTGTGGCTGGTGGTCGTCCTCGCGGCGACGATCCTGGTGTCGCTGGCCCTGGCCCAGTTCCTCACCAAGGAGTTCCTCGGGCGCCGACTCGTACGGCTCTCCGTCGTCGTGCCCTGGGCGGCCTCTCTGGTGATGACCGCGACGGTCTGGCGGTTCCTGCTGGAGGGCGGCAACGGCCTGCTCAACCGCCTGCTGATGGACCTGTCGCTCCTCGACGCCCCGCACGAGTGGTACAAGGACCCCGCCACGGCCTTCGCCTCGATCATGGTCGTCGGCGTCGTCACGTCGGTCCCCTTCACGACCTACGTCCTCCTGGCCGGCCTCCAGACGATCCCCGCAGAGGTGCACGAGGCGGCCAGGATCGACGGAGCCGGGGCCTGGAGGCGGTGGCTGCACGTCACCCTGCCGCTGCTGCGCCCCTCGCTGCTGGTCGCGTTCGTGCTGAACATGCTGCACGTGTTCAACGCGTTCACGCTCATCTGGGTGATCACCGGCTCGATCGCCGGGAACCACGCCGACACCACGGTCACGTGGATGTACAAGATCGCCTTCAAGGAGCAGTTGGACCCGGGCGAGGCCGCCGCGCTCGCGGTGCTCAACGTGGCCTTCCTCGTCGGGCTGATCGCGTTCCTGGCCTGGCTGCTGCGGCCGGGCCGCCGCCGCGGGGCGGGCCGCGCCCTCGCCTCGGCGGTGCCCGGCGGCGTCCGCTCGCTCACCGGCCGGGCCGCGCGCTCGTGGTCGTCCCTGCGCGGGCGCGCGGCGGGCGCGTGCGCTCCGCTCCTGGGCCCGGCGGCCGTCGCGGGCGGCCGGGTGTGGCGCCGCGTCAGGGGGGCCGTACTCCCCCTGGCCGGGGCGCTGGTCGCCCTGTTCTTCCTCGCCCCCTACGCCGCGATGTTCCTCGGTTCGCTCAAGACCGACGCGGAGCTGTTCGCCGTTCCCGCGACCTACCTGCCCCGGGACTGGGCGTGGTCGAACTACGTCGAGGTGTGGAGCCGGATCCCGCTGGCGGAGTACTTCCGGGTCAGCCTCACCGTCGCCGGGGCCTCGACCCTGGTCGTGCTCGCCGCGGCCGCGCCCGCCGCCTACGCCGTCGCCCGCTCCGGCTTCCGCGGCAGGGGCGCCTTCCTCGGCCTGATCCTCATCACCCAGATGTTCCCGGCGGTGGCGCTCATCATCGGGCTGTACCGGGAGGCGCTCTTCCTCGGCTCGGTGAACTCCTACTGGTTCGTCATCGCCGTCAACTCCGCCTTCAACATCGCCTTCGCGGTGTGGATCCTCAACACCCACTTCCGGGCGGTCCCGAGGGAGACCGAGGAGGCGGCCATGTTGGACGGCCTCGGCCGCTTCCGGACCATGCTCAGGATCGTCGTCCCGCTGTCGGCGCCGGGGATCACCACGGTGGCCGTCTTCACCTTCATCCAGGTGTGGAACGAGTTCATCGTCGCGCTGACCCTGTTCAACGACCCCTCGCAGGGCAGGGTTGCGCTGACCGTGGGGGTCCAGCAGTTCATCGGCCTGTACGAGACGAACTACCAGTACCTCTTCGCCGCCGGGCTGATGGCCGTCGTCCCCACGGTGGTCCTCTTCGCCCTGATCGAGAAATACCTGGTCAGCGGCCTGACCACGGGCAGTGTTCGATGACGCGTCCCCGCCGGGGAGCGGAAGGGAAGGTCAGCCGATGAGGAGACCGAGGCCGCGGGCCACCGCCTTGGCCGCCGCGCTGTCGGCGGCCGCGCTGCTCGCCGCGGGGTGCGGCGGGGACGGGGGCGGGGACCCGCGCACCATCGAACTGGTCGTGGCGCAGTACACCGAGGGGACGCAGCCCTACTGGAGCGGCCTGATCGAGTCCTTCGAGGCCGAACGTCCCGGCACGAGCGTCCGACTGCGGGTGATCGGCTGGGACGACCTCCAGAACCAGGTCAACACGATGGTGCAGACCCGGCAGTTCCCCGACGTCCTCAACACGAACCTCTTCGCCGACTACGCCGAAGCGGGCCTGCTGCACCCCGCGCGCGACGTCCTGCCCGAGGACAAGTTCACCGACTTCGTCCCGGCCCTGGCCGAGAACGCCTCGCTGGAGGGCGAGCAGTACGCCCTGCCGTTCGTCGCGACGGTGAACGCGATGTACTACAACCGGACCATCCTCGCCGAGGCCGGGATCAGCGAGCCCCCGGGGACCTGGGACGAGTTCCTGGAGGCGGCGGAGCGCATCAAGGCGCTGCCCGGCGACCACGTCCCCTACGCGCTGGCGCTGGGCTTCGACGGCGGCGACTACGAATTCGGCACGTGGGCGCGCTCCAACGGCGGCGGCTGGAAGCGGGACGGCGAGTGGACGGTCAACAGCGACCACAACGTCGCCACGCTGGAGTTCCTCCGGGAGCTGGTGGTGGAGCACGAAGCCACCCAGCCCAACCCCGGGCAGACCAACCGCCCCGACGGCACGTGGCCGCTCTTCGCCCAGGGCAGGGCCGCCATGGTGTACGCGCCGCTGGGCGGCAGCGCGTTCCTGGACCCGGTGCACGAGGCGGGCGTCGACTACGGCACGACGACCCACCCGACCAACGGCGGCGCCGAGCCCTCCGCCCACGGCATCCAGGACTACCTGGTGGCCTTCGACAACCCCGGCAACCAGGAACTGGTCACCGAGTTCCTGGACTACTTCTACGAACCGGAGAACTACACCGCCTACCTGGAGGTCGAGGGGCTGCTGCCGACCACCGAGTCCGGCGTCGAGGAGTTCCGCGACGACCCCGACGTGGGACAGTACGTCGAGCAGATCCCCGAGGCACGGCTGGACCCCACCTACGAACCGGTCTGGGCCGAGCTGCGCGGCACGATGGCCGGGGAGCTGGGCACGGCCGTGGCCCCGGACGGGGACCCGCGCGCCGTCCTGGACAGGGGACAGGAGATCGCCGCCTCCGGCCCGTGACGGGCGGCAGGCGCGTGGCGGCTGGTCGCTCAGCCCGGCGTCCGGGCCCCGACGACCGACAGCAGGCGCAGCCTGTCGTGGCTCTCGCTGCCGGGGGCGGCGGTGTAGACGAGCAGCGAGTGGGCCTGGCCGGGGTCGACCAGCATCTGGCAGTTCAGCTCCAGGGGTCCGACCTCGGGGTGCACGAAGCGCTTGACGTGGTGGGGGCGCACACCGATCTCGTGGTCCTCCCACACCCGCCGGAACTCCTCGCTCCGGCCCAGGAGCAGGTCGGCGAGGTGGGCGGCCCGCGAGTCGGGGCCGCGCAGGGTGACGAGCTCGCGCAGACCCGAGGCGTACATGCGGGTGAGGAACGGGTGCTCCTCGGGCGCGTAGATCCGCCGGGAGTCGGGATCGGTGAACCACCGGTACCCAGCGCTGCGTTCGGGCCCGGTGTGGACAGTCGTGTCGCCGGTGAGCGCGACGCCCATCGGGGACTGGCGCAGGGTCTCGCCGAGTTCGGTGACGATCTCCGCGGGCGTGTCGTCCAGGCGGTCGAGGACCCGCTGCAGTCCGGGGCTGACGTGGTCGCTGACCGTGCCGCGCGGGGGCGGGTTGTGCCCGGCGAGGCGGAACAGGTGGTCGCGCTCGTCCAGTGACAGGTGCAGCCCCTGGGCGATGGAGGAGAGCATCTGGCCCGACGGCCGCGGTCCGCGCTCCCGTTCCAGCCGGGAGTAGTAGTCGGTCGACATGTGGCAGAGCGCGGCGACCTCCTCTCGCCGCAGGCCGCTGGTCCTTCGGCGCTGCCCGCGCGGCAGGCCGATGTCCTCCGGTTGCAGCGCCTCCCGGCGGGTGCGGAGGAACTCGGCCAGCCCGGTGCGATCGATCACGGCGCTCCTTCTTCCCGGTGGTGCTGCTCCGTGTCTACCTCGCGCGCGCGGCGGTAACCACGGACCGCCGATCCCCCCTTTACGGTGAGCTCATCTCATTTGGATTCTCGGTAGCCTGACCGCGTGTCGATGGTTGAACGTCCTGTGCCTGATGAGCTGTGGGAACTATTCCAGCGAGTGGTGCCCGAACCGCCCACACGTCCCCAGGGCGGCGGCAGGCGCAGACACGGCGATCGCGAGGTGCTGGCCTCGATCATCTTCGTCGCCACCAGCGGCTGCACCTGGGCGCAACTCCCGTCGGTGTTCGGCCCGTCCGGGCCTACTGCACACCGGCGCTTCACCGAGTGGACCCGCGCCCGGGTCTGGGCCAAGCTCCACCGACTCGTGCTGGACGAACTCGGTTCCCGCGGTGAGCTGGACTGGTCGCGGTGCGCGATCGACTCGGTGAACATGCGAGCCCTCAAAGGGGGGACCTGACGGGTCCGAATCCTGTCGATCGGGGCAAGAAGGGGTCGAAGATCCACTTGATCACCGACCGGGCCGGTCTGCCCCTGTGCGCGGCGATCTCCGGGGCCAACACCCACGACAGCCAGGCCCTGCAACCCCTGGTGCGAGGAATACCCCCGGTCCGGTCCCGCCGTGGACCACGACGTCGTCGCCCGGCCAAGCTGCACGGAGACAAGGGCTACGACTATGACCACCTGCGCCGATGGCTGCGCCAACGGGGGATCGTTCACCGCCCGGCCCGCAAGGGAGTGGAGTCCTCGCAGCGGTCGGGGCGGCACCGGTGGCAGGTCGAGCGCACGATGGCCTGGCTGGCCGGATGCCGCCGCCTACACCGCCGCTACGATCTCAAGACCGACCTCGGCCTCGCTTGGCATCTATAGGACCGTCCCGGTACGAGACAGTGATTCCCCACCGCCGCGCGAACGGCCAAGCCGAACTGCCGGGCTGGAAGCAAGAGCACGACCGCTCCCGCAAACAGGTCAGGGCCCGTGTCGAGCACGCCTTCGCCCGCATGAAGGGGTGGAGGATCCTGCACGACTGCCGTCTCAGGGGCGACGGCGTGCACCACGCGATGCCCGGCATCGCGCGCCTGCGCAACCTGGCCCTTGTGGGCTTAGAGGGCGTTCTTTCTCCGACCTCCATGTGTGGTTCTCGCTGGTCAGACATGAGGTCGAAGCTGGAGGCCCTTCAGGCCGATGCCCCGGGCGTGAAGCGTTGCCGACGGACTACCAGGCGTTTGTGAGCGGCGGAGCAGTTGCCGTGACGGGTCAGGAGGTGAGGGCGTACTCGATGAAGTGGCCGCTGACAGTGAACCCGAGGCGGCGGTAGACGGGTTCCCCGTCGGTGGATGCCTGCAGCACCGCGGTCTCGTAGCCCGCGTCGCGGGCGGTGCGCAGGGTGGCCGCGGTGACGGCGCAGCCATAGCCGCGGCGGCGGTCGGTGGCGAGGGTGGCGATGTTGTAGATCCCGGCGACGCCCGCGTGCAGGAAGACCTCCGCCGAGCAGACGGGCCGACCGTCGACGTGCGCGTCGGGGAGGGGGTCGCACAGGTCCTTCCACATGCCCGCCTCCGTTTCCGACGCATCCAGACCGGCGGACTGAAGATGCTCGGCGAGGTTGCCCGGCCTGGAGGCGGGGCCCACCCACCAGGAGAAGGGGCGACCGGTGGCGGCCGGTGTCCGGGCCGTCTCCGCGGCGCGGGCCGGGGCGGTGCCCGGGGTGAAGCGGGCCCCCGCGACGATGTTGAAGGTGTCGTCGTCGAGACCGCTGTCGGCGATCAGCAGGTCGTCGGTATCGGTAACGGACGCACCCTTGAGGGTTCGGTGCAGGTGGCAGGCGTGCTCGGCGAGATTCAGCTCCATCGCGAGCGGAAGGTCGGATTCATTGACGGACGGGATGTGCATGCGGTTCGTGATGATCCATCCCAGCATGGCGTCCGGGGTGCTCGCAGGTGCTTTTTCCGTACCTGTGAACGGGCCGTCCAAGAGCTGTCCGCTGGATCACGTGGCGTGTTGGCAGCGAAGACACGGTGTCCGGGCGGTCAGTGCGTGAGCCTCGTGCCTCACGCCTCGCACGCAGTCCCCACCCAGGGCGCCACCGTGACCACACAACCCGTTCCGGAGCAGGTACGGCAAACAGCGTCGTCTCGTCCTTTCCGGCCACCCAGCCAGCCCCCGCTGCCCGTCGGATCAGCTCTGACAGGTCGGACACGACTTCGGGACAACCCTTAGCCGTTCGCATAGTCCGAGGTACGAGCTTCCGCCGCGAGAAGGGTGAGCAGGCCAGGAAAACGTCGGTCGATGTCTGCGCGGCGTAGCCGAATACCCTTCCGATTGCCGTAGTCGATCTCGCAGATCAGCCCGGCTTCCCGAAGTGCCCGGAAGTGATGCGTCTGGGTTTGCTTCGAGATCGGAAGGTCGAAAGAATTACAGGTGCGCTCGCGATCCTCCCCGTCCGTGGCGAGTTCGATCATCACCGCTCGACGGTGCTCGTCCGAGAGCGCCCGGAGCACCACGCCGAGCTCCATCTGCGCGGCCGTCGGGCCCGAAATCGGTTCCTTCGCCATTTGCTGCCACACCTTTCAAGTCTGGCTAGCATCGTACCTTAGCGATGTGCTTTCGCGTAGGCACGGCAGCCTTAGCACCAAGGAGGAGCTCTGACGTCGGCCCCGCACGCCACGGCCGACCACTGATCGCCGTCGCGGCTGCTGCTGCCGGTTGTGCCGTGGAGCGTCTTCGTGATCCCCGATGGCTTCCCCGGGACTGCGATTGCGCTTCCCGACGTCTCGCGGGAACTCGGCAGTGACCCGGCCAAACTGCGAGGAGTCGTCAACGGCTTCAACCTCGCCCTGACGATCTCGACGCTCTTCTGGCGATGGACCGGCGATCGGGTCGGGCTGCGACGGACCGTGGCGGTCGGTCTCGCCACGGTCCTGTTCGGAGGGGGCTGGAGCGCGCTTGCCGGGAGCCTCGCATCGCACGGACCGTCACCGACATAGGCGCTGCTTCCATCGCGACCGGAGGCACCTCGATCCTTTCCCACGCCTACGAAGGCAAGCGGCGCACCCGTGTCCTGGCTCTCCTGGGCACGGCCGTGGGGGATGCAAACGCATGTGTTGCTCCTCTGCGCGAGCCATGATCCGGGGCGAAGCGCTCAAGTGTGCTCCGGGAATGGGGCTCGGGACCCGTCGGCTCGAGAGCTGTGACCACACGGGGCGACAACGTTACGCATCAAGCCCGTCCATCTCGATGTGCAGGTTTTCGCGGTGCTGGAATGCGAGCGCTCGCTCGGTCGTTCCGAGCACCGCGGGGACCGCCCGATGCCGGGGTGCCGCCAGAACAGCTGCGCCCGTGGGTGCTCCCGTGCCCCCGGTGCGGGGCCGATCTGACGCTGAGTCCCGTCAGCATGGACGAGCTGAGTCTTCTCCACGCGATCACGTCCTCCCTGCACCGCCTCAGGGACGCGCACCAGCCCGGCTGAGCGCCTCATGTTGCCATGGTCGTCCTCACCGGACCGATCGAGAGTGCGAGGCGACCCCCTGCGGGCTTCGTCGGGATACTCCGAGCGGCGATGGCACATCTGACGTCGGACTCCTGGACGCCGAGCAGCCGGCAAAGTTCGGAGACCCTCACGGACTCGAATCCTTACAGCGCACGGCCCCGCAGAGCGCCGGATGAGCAATGTGGACGCACGTCGACCACTGCATGCCTTGGATCGGACCTTCTCACTACGCGGCCCGGGCGACGCCGAGCTCTCCGACGGTCCGCATCACCTGAGAGTCAGCACCGGACGGTTGGTTGTTACCTTTACGGTTACACTGACGGATCGCAGGCGGCCCCGGAGGAGAAGAGATGAGCGCGAACAGCAGGCTGACGGTGGCAGCCCACACCCTGACCTGGATCGGGCTGTACCAACGCCGTGGTCACCAGGTGGCCACCTCAGAACAGATTGCGACGAGCGTCAACACGAACTCCGTGGTGATTCGCCGTCTGCTGGCCCAGTTGCGCAGGGCAGGATTGGCTGACTCACGAAGAGGCGCGGGTGCGGGATGGGTGCTCTCTCGGGACCTGGCCTCGATCACGCTGCTCGACGTGTATCGCGCCATCGAGCCTGGGCACGTCTTCGGCCTGCACCGCTCGACGCCCGATCCCGAGTGTGTCATCGGTCGCGGTATCAGGCCGGCGATGACAAGGGTGTACGACAGGATCGAGTCCGCCCTGAACGACGAACTGTCGAAAGTCACGCTCGAGGACGTCCTGCGCGAGGTTCTCACACCGACCCAGCCTGCCGTTGCTGCTTCGAACCCCTGCCCACAGATGTAACATAAATAGTTACTTCCAGGCGCTTGAAGGTGCTGACCGGACTGACCGAGAGGAACAGGGCCCATGGAGTTGAGAACGATCGCCGCTCACGCCCTGCGCGCCGGACACCGAGTACTGCTCAGCGACGGCCGCGATCCCAGGTCGGTGCGTGCCGTCGCCGACGACGTCGGCCTGAAGCATCGATGGCCGCGCTCGAGGGGGCGGTGGAGGTCGGCGTGATGTTGTTCGCCGTCCCCTTCGGCCACGCCGCCGTGGTCGGACGGCGTCTTGGGGCCGGGCCGGTCGCATCATGGTTGACATGACCAACCAGCCCGCCGAGTCCAAGCCCTACCGTGGCTTCGCCGACGGCGCGCCGCCGATCGGAAGCCAATGGGGCGAGCATCAGATGGCCGGGGTCACATTGGCCAAGGCGTTCAACGCGATGTTCGCCGGCTTCACGGCGCCTGACCCTCGCCACACCGAAGGCCACCAGGCGGTCCTCTGCGCCCGGGACGACGAGACGGCCAGGATCGCCATCGGGCAGATGCCGACAGGATTCGGCTTCGCGCCCGTCGCTCTCGGCGGCTTGGGTGAGGGCGGCGCACTCGTACAGCTCCGGGGACCCTGAGCGGCAAGCACGTCCTCCTGCAGCACCAACACGACGAGACGGCGGCCGTGCTTCCTGCGGTGGCGACTACATGACGCACGAGAGCGAAAGAGGAAAAGACGATGGCAGCAGACACCAAGAGCCCCCGTGCCGTGGTCGAGCAGTTCGTGGAGCGCCTGGTCCGGCAGGATCCGGAGGGCATCCAGAAGCTGTTCGCGGACCAGATCGACTGGTACGTCCCGGGCAGCGACACCTTGCCGTGGACGGGCCGTCGTACCCGGCGGGCCGACGTCGCCTCCTTCTTCACCACCATGTGGCCCCACTACGCGCCGGGTGAGAGTGAGGTGACCCTCGAGCGATTCGTCGTCGACGAGACAGACGTGATCCTGTTGGGGACCTTCACGCACGTGATCGCATCATCCGGCAGGAAGTTCACCACGCCGTCGGCCCTGCACCTGGTGGTCGAGGACGGCCGAATCGTCCGGATGCACCTGTACGAGGACACCCTCGTCATCGAACAGGCGTTCGCCGCCGTCTGAGCTCCGGGCGGTCGCGCACTCGCGAGGGCGAAGAAGCGGGTCGGGGCCCGACGCTGTTCGTCGTCCGGCGCCGGACCGCGGTCGACGAACGTTCCTTCCCGGCGCAGCAACCGCACGACGTCAAGAGATCACCGAGAGGACTGCCGATGAAGTTGTCAACCCCGAACGGTAACCGACCGCGAGTGGTTCAGGCCGCCGCGGACAGCCGTGTGACAGGCGAGGCCACGTAGGGACGACCATCGCGGAGCATCGCCCAGAGCACGTTGACCCGACGCCCGGCCAACGCGAGCACTGCCCGGACATGCCGTTGGCACTCAGCCCGCTTGCGCTCGTAGAACGCCTTCGAGGCCGGGCAACAGCGGGTGCTTACCTGGGCGAACGTGTAGAAGACTCGCAGCAGGCGCCGGCTGTAACGCCGCGGCCGACGCAGGTTGCCGATCCCCGGCATGGCTGGTGATCATCGCAGCTTGTTCGTGCTCGCAGAACCGGCCCTCGATGGCCGTACCGGTCTGGGCGAACTCGGTCTCGAGGGCGATCACCTCCTCCGTGAGCTTGGAGACCACCGCGGCGGCGGTCTTCTCGCCCTTGACGGTGGTGCGCTGGGACTGGGCGACCTCGACCGCGGCCTAGGCACTGTTTTGTAGAAGTGGGTGTGTGGTGGGGCCTGCTCTGACAGGGTCGTGTCATGGCCGGTCGTCATGAACTCTCCGATGCCGAGTGGGCCCTGCTCGCCCCGCTCATGCCCGCCGACCCTCACAAGGGCAAGAAGTGGGCCGACCACCGCAAGGTCATCAACGCCATCCTGTTCCGCGCCCGCACCGGCATCCCCTGGCGGGACCTGCCCGAACGCTACGGCCCCTGGGAGACCGTCGCGGGCCGCCACCGCCGCTGGTCCATCGACGGCACTTGGCAGAGAATCGCCGACCTGCTGCGTATCGACGCCGACAGCGGCGAGGAACTCATCGTCGGCATCGACTCCACCGCGGGGCGGGCCCACCAGCACGCCGCCGGAGCGGCGAAAAAGGGGAGATAGCGCGGGACGAACCGGACGGGGCCCAGGCCCTGGGCCGCCCCCGGGGCGGGCTGACCACCAAGGTCCACCTGCTCGCCGACTCCGGCCCGCGGCCCCTGGTGCTGGCCACCACGCCGGGCCAGCGCGGGGACGGCCCGATGTTCGAGCCGTTGATGGCCGCGTTGCGGTTGGCCCGCAGCGTGGGCAGGCCCAGGACCCGCCCGGACCGGGTCCTGGGCGACAAGGCCTACTCCAGCCGCGCCAACCGGGCCCACCTGCGTCGGCGTGGGATCAAAGCGACCATCGCCCACCGCGCCGACGGCACCGTCTTGGATCTGACCGGCATGCGGTGGGCTCGGGTAGACGCCGACAGGCGACACGCCCCCATCGGAGGTGGGGCGTGGCCCTCGGATGTCGTCTCCACCGACGAGAAGGTGGGGCCCACTGCCGTCACGAGCACGGTGGGAGCCGTCGGCGGGGTGTGGTCAACGGCCGACTCCGTCATCAGGGCACGGCGATGCCCGTCCGCCGAAGGGTGAAGCACCACGCCCAGATCAAGCGCATCGACCCCCAGGCCGACGCTGTTCTTACTGGCCACGAACGGCTCCTTCAGGTACGACTTGCATCGAACCTCGGGACGTGCTCTACTCGACCAAGGTACGAAAACAACCGTACCTTGGGCGGCTGAACGATAGCCGTCAACGATCAGAGGAAGGTGTGGTCATGAAGAAGCCCGAGGTGTTGATACTCGGTGCCGGAATCGCAGGGCCGGCGCTAGCCTTCTGGCTCGCGCGGAATGGATACAGGCCGACCGTCGTCGAGTACGCCCGACAACTGCGCTCCGGCGGCAGTGCGATCGTCGTGAAGGGGCCCGCGTCACCGGTCGCCGAGCGTATGGGGATTCTTCCGCAGCTCCGCCAGCTCGCCACCCGCAACCGGTCGTTGACCCTGCTCGACCCAGCCGGCGAACGAGTCCTCAGGCTCCCCTATTCCGGGGGGTCGCCGACAGTCGAGGTGACCCGGGCCGACCTGTCCCAGGTGCTCCACCGAGCGGCGCAGGGCGATGCGGAGTTCGTGTTCGACGACACCGTGACCGCACTCGAACAGGACGAAGGCGGAGTCGACGTCGTCTTTAGGCGGTCCGCGCCACGGCGTTTCGACTTGGTGGTCGGTGCCGATGGGACGCATTCCACCATGCGGCGTCTCGTGTTCGGACCCGAACGGCAGTTCGTGAGCGATCTGGGTCTCTACGGCGCGACGGTCCCTCTGGAACCGGACGCCGTGGACGACCCGAGCGAGCTGACAATGCTGACCGTGCCAAACCGGATGCTGGTCATCCACCCTTCCCGCGATACCCCACTAGCGATATTCACCTTCCGGGCCACAGGACAGGGGATCCACGACCGCAAGAACATCGCCCTTCACAAGCAGACCGTGGCCGAGACGTACGCCGACGTGCGATGGCGGGCGCCGGAATTCGTAGCGGCCTACCTCGACCACCCAGCCCCGTTCTTCGACTCCCTGACGACCGTCCGGATGCCCTCGTGGTCCCGCGGACGAGTTGTACTGCTCGGAGATGCGGCGGCCGCCACAGGCCTGCTCGGCGACGGCTCCAGTATGGCGATGGCGGGAGCGTATGCCCTCGCGGAAGAACTCGCCTCCCACCGTGGAGACCACGCCCGTGGCTTCGCCGCCTACGAGTCGCGGCTCCGCCGCGAAGTGCGACCGCGGCAGCGACGCGTCGGCCGTGTCTCCAGAATCATGGTGCCCAGTACCCGCGCAGGCCTCATGATTCGGAACACGATGGGCCGCGCCATCGGTCACACGAACCGAATGACCTCACGCGAAGCGGCCTGACGCGTGACCGATGTCGACCTTCACGATCGATTCGTCACCAAGATTGGCCGTGAACCGCGTGCGCTGCAATGAGGGGATGTACGAAACGGAGGGAACTCCGCCCCTGGAGCCGGGGTAGACCCGCCACTCCTCCTCCGAGCTCCCATCGACTGGCGCGAGCCCCCACAGGCCCTGCGGTGACTGGTCATCTGCGGGATGGCACGGCCGTTCACGATGCACACCCACAGGTCGCCAACGGAAGGCGTACTCTTTTCAGCATTTTCATGCTACAAGCCCGGCATGCTCATGTTAGTTTCGGCTAAACTGGGGGCGTGCCCAAACGAGTGGATCCTGACGTACGCAGGGAAGAAGTCGCCGACGCGGTGATCGAGGAGATCGCCGCGCACGGCCTCCGGTCCGTCACCCTCGCGCGGATCGCTGCCCGGAGCGGCTTCGCGATCGGGAGCATTCGGCACTACTTCGGGGACGCCTTGAGCGAGGTGATGCGGTTCACACTGAGCGTCCTGATCCAACGCGCGCAGAATCGCGCCCCCCAGTTGTCCAGCGACCCGGCGATCCGGATCGTCGACTTGATCACATTCACCGCGCCGACGACCGAGCAGGAACTCAAGGAGAACACCGCCCTTGTCGAGTACCGAGTACTGGGGCGCACCGACCCGGAGATCGGAGCTGAGATCGCTGCGACATCTGTCGCGGCAGGCACGGCGATCCGTTCCATCCTGCGTGAGGTCCTGGCCGACCGCGCCATCGACGAGGAAGCACTCCAACGGGAAGCATCCCTCCTGGTCACCCTCGTCGAAGGTTTCTCGCTTAGCGCCTCACTGCGCTCAGCGCCTTTGCAAGAGTCCGATGTGCGCGCCGTGGTGACATCCACCGTACAGCGTCTCCGCGACGCCTATCCGCATGTCAACGGAACCGCCTCGAACCCTTGACGGTCCGGCTCCATCAACGGTGACCCACCCCGCGGCGAGGCATCCGTATCTCCTTGGCTGGCGACGAACAAGACACACAAGAACAGCAGGAGAGGACAGGGCGCTGGCAACAGACAAACCGAAGCCACGCCCTGTGGTTGAGTAGTTCGTGGGTCGTTTGGGAGGACAGGACGCGAATGGGCTCCATAGCCGTTCGGGGACCAGATCGACTGGTAAGTCCCGGGTAGCGACACATTGCCTTGGACCGGCCGCCGTTACCGTCAGCAGGAGGTTGCCTCCTTCTTCGCCGCGATGCGGCCCCATTACTTGCCAGGCAAGAGCTGATTGATTCTGGAGTAATTCCTGGTCGACGAGGGTGACGTGATCCTTCCGGGGACCTTCACGCACACGATAGCGTCGTCCGGCAGAACGTTCACCACGCCGTCGGCCATGCACCTTTGGTTGAAGACGGCCAGATCTTACGGATGGACCTGCACGAGGACACCCTGGCCGTTGACCAAGCGTTCGCCACCGCCTGCCCCGACGGGATCGCGCACCCGTGGCTGGCGGTGGGGCGAGAACGGGTCAGGCGGCGGTTCGAACGCCGTACCACAGGTCGCGAAATAAGCACTTTCCTATATCAGCACCATGCGGTCCGGAAGGTGGAAACTATGGGTGTCCTCCCGCTGCCTAGTGCTGTGACCGGGAAGGTTCAGCGGGTTGAGGATCGGGCCGCGAGGTCGACCGGCCCTCCTTCCCAGCGGACGCCTTCCTCACTGCGTACCCGGGCGCGCTCGTGGCGCTGGGCCGCGAGCACGTCCGGATGGCGGGCGTTGGCGTTGCGCCACCGCAGGTAGGCGTGCAGGACCCGGGTCTGCAACGTGCGGTTGGGTCGGGGGGAGTTGGCAATGGTGAACTGGCGCAGCGGCCCGAAATGCGCCTCGATCGGGTTGGCCCAGGAGGCGTAGGTCGGGGTGAAGCACAACTCGACCTTGTTCCTGGCCGCCCGGGCGCGGATCTTGGGGTCCTCCTTGTGCGCGGACAGGTTGTCCAAGAGGACGTAGACGGGAGCACCGTCGGGGCGGGCGGCGCGGATCGACTTGAGCGCGGTGATTGTGCTGTTCGCGCCGTTGCGCCGTTGGTTGGTGCCCCACAGGGTTTCGGTGCCCACGCAGTAGCAGCCGTGGAAGCAGGTCACCCCGTGGGTGCGGTGGTAGGCGGCCGGGATCCGGTCCGGGGGTTTTCGCGGAGCCCAGTCGGCGCCGTGGTCGGGGCGGATGCCGAGCGGGCCGAACTCGTCAAAGGCGAAGATCCGGTCGGGGAAGTGGGTGGTGACGCGCTAGATCCGGTCGGGTTTGGCGTCCAACTCGGGGAAGGGCGTCACCTTCCAGGTGCCGGTGGCGCAGGGTGCGCAGGGGCTCGCGGCCGATGCGGACGGGGTGTGCGCGTCTCGTGTTCAGGTAGGTGGCGAGCTTGCGCAGCGACCAGCGGGTAAAGGGTTGGCCGAGCTTGGTGGGGCCGGTGGTGGCCGTCTGGACGACGAGTTTTTCGTCCTCGCGGGTGAGTAGGCGGGGACGGCCTCCCGCCCAGTTCGGGTACAGGCAGCCCATGCCGATCCGTTTGAAGCGGTGGATCACCTCGCGCACGGTGTCCTCGTGGGCTTGGACCAGGCGGGCGATCGCGGGGACGGTGTCGCCGCTGGATGAGGCCAGGACCATCATCGCCCGCCGGTAGCGCACGGTGTCGGTGCTGACCCGGCGGACGATGCGCTGGAGTTCTCGTCCTTCGGATGGGGTGAGTCTGCGGGCTCGGACGGGCTCGGCCACCGGGTGCCTTCTGGGGGCGGAGGCGCAGTGTCGGGTCTAACCCTGGCAGGTGCCACCAACCCGGTGAACCTTCCCGGTCACAGCACTAGCGGTTATCCAGGGCCCGGAGACCGATGAGCTGTATTGGCGATGCGCTGGCTGCCAAGCTGGACGCTATGTAGTAGCTCCTTGCGGTATGTGGGTCCGAGCCGATGAATGCACCCCAGGAATTCACTCGCCTGTCGGGTGGTCACCGAACGGATCGGCGGAGCGGGCGATACCGCGGCGCCGCGCCCAGAGCCAGACCCCCGCGGCGGCCAGCACCATCAGAAGGATGCCGGGCACCATCGCCTCGCCGTGTCCGGAGCTGCGGTCGATGGTGACCTCGCTGGAGAAGAAGGAGGCGACCAGGAGCAGGATGGTGTTGTTCACTGCGTGAAGCACGACGGCCCCTTCGACTCCACCGGTGCGCCAAGTGATCACCGCGCACGCTAGCCCGGATGTGAAGGTGTAGACGAACAGCCAGGGGTCTGCCAGACCGTGGATCACGGTGAACATCAGGTTCGGCGCAAGCAGGGCCAGCAGTAGGGCGGGTGCGGGCTGCGTGGTGAAGGAGCCGAAGCTGCGTGCCAGCAGACCGCGCGCGGCGTACTCTTCGCCGGCGGCCTGCAAGGGACTGGTGAATAGCACGATCACGAACAGAGTGAAGGTGCTCACCAGCGTGGCCGATGGCCCGCTGACACCGGCCGCCTCGGGATTCAGCATCGTCCAGACGATGCCGTATACGGTCCACACCGGTACCAGCGCGCCTGCCAAGGTCAGCGCCAGCTTCCACCGGAAGCGGCCGTGCACTGAGTGCATCCATCGCCCGGATTGCCCGAACAGGAGCCGCTGCAGGCCGAGGGAGACTGGGATCAGCAATCCGATCGCGAGATTACTGGCGAGCAGCCGAGCCGGGCTCATCGTCACCACTCCGTCGCCCGGCGTCTCCGGCGGCACCAGGCTGAGGTCGAACGACTCGGAGACGAAGGTCAATCCCCAGGTAAGCGTCAAGGTGCTCACGACATAGGCGACGGGGATCAGCACGATCGCCAGCACGGCTTTCCACCAGCGGTACCCAGGAGCACGCAGGAACTGGTGGTATTCGGTCGGCCCCGGTGGCAGGACCGCCGTGCCATCGCGATTGCCGTTGCCGGCGCTCCCGATCGTCGAAGGCCTGGATGGGCTGGAGTGGTGATCTCGTGGCATGTGTTTCTCCTCGACCCACACGGCGTTCACCGTGCGAGCTGGTGGATGCGCTGTCGTGGAGCCGGCGATGAGGGAGGCGAGCGCTCTTTCCATCCCCATAGGCCCAGCTACTGGAGTCGGTCGGTTCCTTCGGGCCGGGGGTGGTGCTGGCTGCGTGCAGCACGGTCATCAGACCCCTCGGTGATCCGCACGCCAGGCATGTTAGCATAGCCATGCTAGATAAAGACTCGATGGGCCCATGTCCAAACGAGTGGACCCGGAAAATCGTCGTGAGCAGGTTGCCTCGGTTGAGGAGCAGAGCTTTGCCTGAGGAGGAGAGGGCGGACGACACACCGACTCGCGGCGATCGCACCTCACGATCGTTCATCACTCGTCCTGGAGAACCCGTGCATTCACATCACCCCGATCCTTTCGGCCGGGCATTGGCCGAACCGAAACTTGCTGCTCAGTTGCACGCCACCGTTGGCACCGGCTCGGTCCACACAGCGGGCCCTGAATTCAATCGGGCGATCACGCTGTTCAACGCCGCTGCGGAGTCCATTCCGCGCGTCGTTGTCCGGTGTACGAGCACGGCCGATGTGCAGGCCGTTGTGCGAGCCGCCCGCGACCATCAGGTTCCGTTATCGGTACGCGGCGGAGGTCATGACTTCTGGGGACGTGCGGTCCGGCCTGGTGGCATCGTTCTGGACCTGACCGGCATGCGTGGTATCCGTATCGACGTTGAGAAGCGGCACGCTGTAATAGGGGGCGGAACATTGTCCTCGGATGTCGTGTCCGCTGCTGAAGGAGTCGGGCTCACGGCTGTTACGGGCACAGCGGGGGCGGTGGGCATAGTCGGGCTGACCCTCGGGGGCGGGTACGGTCCGCTCATCGGGCGCTTCGGACTCGCGGCGGATAACCTGCTCGGTGCCGACGTCGTACTCGCCGACGGATCGCTGGTACACGCCGACGCTGAGCACCATCCGGACCTGTTCTGGGCCTTGCGTGGTGGGGGAGGCAACTTCGGTGTGGTCACCTCAGCGAGGATCCAATTGCATCCGGTGCCGACAGTGGTCTCCGGCACCATCTTGTATTCCGGTACGCACAGTCGCCGACTACTGGCTGACCTCAGCGAGGTCCGGCAGGAGAGCGCGGATGAGCTGTCGGTGGACGTCGGTTTCCTGCCCGGCCCGAGTGGGTGTCCCGTGGTCTACGTGGCACCCACCTGGTCCGGTGACATCGCGGCGGGAGACGCCGACGACGGCCCGGTCCGCACGCTGGCCCGGCTCGGGACACCGCTGAGTGCAGAAATCGGGCCGGTCGCTCGCTCGGCGACCCTGGCGGCGACGGACGCGATGTTCCCCGTCGGTCGAAGGGGAGCCATCCGGACAAGGACAGTGCAGGACATCTCCGAAGACATCGGCGCCCGCCTTGAAGACGCTGCTGGCAGATTCACCTCACCCTTCTCTGCGGTCCTCGCACACGACTTCCACGGAGCTGCGACACTGCCTGACCTCGCATCGACAGCGTTCGGTTTGCGCCGACCTCACCGGATGGTCGAACTCATCGCACTGTGGGAGGGTGATGGCCGCGGCGACGAAGAACATCTTCGATGGGCCGAGGCCGTGCACGAGTCGCTGGCTCAGCACTCATTCCCGGGCGGATACGTCAACTTCCTCGGGCCTGAGCACCAGAAGCAGGTCACCGAGGCCTACGGCACCAACACGGAACGGCTTCTTGCGGTCAAGTCGGTCTTTGATCCAGATTCAGTCTTCAGCGCAACACCCCTCCCGCAGAACACCCAAGCCGGAGGACTCTAGGCAGCTTATGAGGGCTCACTGGCACCACGGCAACCGGTCAGCTGCCACAACCCGAGCCGATCACAGCGCGACGCACGACCACGCCCACACGGGCAGGGCGCCGTTGTGCTGTATCCGCAGAGCGGCGCAGCCTTCTTCGTCACTTTGCGTGGTCAAGAAGGAGACGGTCTTCCGACCCGCTCATCCCGGTGCTGGAGGAGCCAGACCGAGGGGGCGGGGCCCTCGGCCCGACGTAGTGCAAGGCTCCCGTCTCCCATCCGGAAGTGGGAGATTCTTGGGAGACGGGAACCCCTCCCAACGGCTCTCAACGGCTGCGAAGCTCTCTCAACGGATCGTCACGCACCGCTCGGGCACGGGTTCGTGCAGGTCACGCCAGGGCATGGGAAGAGGCGTGACCAGCCCTTCGCGCGGTGAGGGCGAGCCCGGCGATGAGCGCCACCTCCCCCGTGTTGCCCACCGCCAGCGGTGCCGTGGGCACGGCAGAGACCGCGAACATGACGGCGGCGCCCAGCAGCATCCACCCGCTGCGCGCACGCACCAGCAGCGCCGCACCGACCACGAGCAGCACGAGGACGGTCGCCACGGCCGGGACCGGCGGGGCCGACTCGGCGGCCGAGTAGCGCAGCGCGTCGCCCTCGCGGCCGGGCACCAGGGCGAGCCCGACGAGTTCGGTCACGACGCCGTAGACGATGAGCGCGGCCGTCAGCAGCCAGAACCCGGCGCGCACCGCGCGCGGGCGGGCCCAGGCGAGCCCGGCGTCGCGGGCCGCCCCGGCGGCGAAGACGATCAGCAGCGGCGTGACCAGGGCGTGCACCACGAAGCGCGGCAGGTTCAGCGCGAGCAGGAGGTCCCCGGCGCCGATGGTGGAGCCCAGCGCCACGATCCCGTTGTCGTAGACGAGTCCGGCGGCCACGGCCGCCGCCGACCAGATGTGCGGGGAACGTCGGGAGAGCGCCAGCCGGACCAGCCAGACGGTCAGGCACAGGTGGGCCAGCGCGAAGGCGGCGAAGAGGAGGGATGTCATGCGCGTCCTTCTATCTCGCTTTTCGAGAAGACAGTTTTTCGAGGGTTACCTCGGCAGTCTGCCCCATCGGGGAAGCGCCATGCGCGCGGATCGGCCCCGCCTTCGCCCCCTCCCCCGCCGCCGAGGGCCCCTCCTCGGGACAGGCATCCAGCTGGAACCGGCCCGAAGGACGCGGCACGCGGGCGCGACGGCGCTCCGACCAGGGGTGGCGCAGGCCGCAGGTCGGCAGTGGGCGAGCCAAGGGGCGAGGGGGCGGGACGGCACCGAGCGTCCCGGCGCACGGCGCGGACATTCCCGGGGACGGATGTCGCCTTTCCCACGTTTGGCCAGCCCTCGGATCGTGAACCCGGTGATATTCTACAGTGGGTGCAAAAATTCCTCTTCTGCACATTTTTGGCCACCCACGGCAACCCAGTAGTCCAGCGGCCCCCGCGCCGCCCCGTCTTCTCCCCTCAGAGGTCCATCCGTGCGCACTTCCCGTCCCTTACCCGACACCGGGCAACCCTCGATCCTGCGCTCCCTGAGCGGCCTGCTCATAGTGCTGGGCGTGACGATGCTCAGCAGCACGATCGTGTCGGTCGCCCTCCCTCAGATCGTCGGGGCGCTGGACGGCAGTCAGTCGCAGTACACGTGGGTGGTGACCGCGACCCTGCTGGCCTCCACCGCCTCCACTCCGGTCTGGGGCAAGCTGGCCGACCTCTTCGACAAGAAGAAGCTGCTCCAGCTCTCGATCGGGCTGTTCATCGTCTCGTCGCTGCTGTGCGGTTTCGCGCAGACCACCGGCCAGCTCATCGCGTTCCGGGCCGTGCAGGGTCTGGGCATGGGCGCCTCGCAGGTCCTGGTACAGGTGATCATCGCCGCGATGGTCAGCCCCAAGCAGCGCGGCACCCTCAACGGCTACATCGGCGCGGTGATGGCCGTGGCCACCGTGGGCGGACCGCTGATCGGCGGTCTGCTGGCCGACCTGCCGGGCCTGGGCTGGCGCTGGTGCTTCCTCATCGGCGTGCCGTTCATGCTGGTGGCCCTGGTGGCGCTGAGCCGCACGCTCAAGCTGGTGGACGTGCGCCGCCCCGACACGAAGGTGGACTACGCGGGCGCCGCGCTGATCGCGGCGGGCGTCAGCCTCCTGCTGCTGTGGGTCACCTTCGTGGGCAACGACTTCGCGTGGATCTCCTGGCAGTCCGGGGCCATGGTCTCCGGAAGCCTGCTGCTGCTCGGTCTGGCCGTGTGGGTGGAGGGGCGCGTGTCGGAGCCGGTCGTGCCCCTGCACCTGGTCATGCGGCGCGAGACGGCCATCGCCATCCTGGCCAGCTCCGCGGTCGGCATGGCGATGTTCGGCGGCGCGGTCTTCCTGGGCCAGTACTTCCAACTGGCGCGCGGCTACTCCCCCACCGAGGCCGGTCTGCTGACCGCCCCGCTCATGCTGGGGACGATGATCTCCTCGACCGTGTCCGGGCGCATGGTCTCGCGTTCGGGTCGGGTCAAGTCCTACGTGGTCACCGGCATGGTCACGCTGACCCTGGGCTTCCTCGTGCTGGCCACCATCGACGCGACCACGCCTCTGCTCATCGTGTGCGGGGGCATGGTGCTGATGGGACTGGGGGTCGGCATGTCCATGCAGAACCTGGTCCTGGTGGTGCAGAACTCCGTCCCGCTGCGCGAGATCGGCGCGGCCAGCGGAACGGTCGCCTTCTTCCGCACCCTGGGCGGCACCATGGGCGTGTCCGTGCTGGGCGCCTTCCTGGCCAACCGCGTCTCCACGAACATCTCCGACGGACTGTCCGAGTCCGGGGTGAGCGCCACCGCCGGAGGCGGGGACGCCGGCACCCTGAACCTGGACGCCATGCCGCCGTTCCTGCGCGAGATCGTCGAGGGCGCCTACGGCACGTCCACCGGAGACCTGTTCCTGCTCGCCACGGGCATCGCCCTCGTCGGCCTGGTGCTCGCGCTGTTCCTGCCCCGGGTCCAGTTGCGGGACAGCCTGGACCTGCCCGATCCGGCAGCGGAGTCCGCCGAGGCCGAGGGGACCGGGAGGGCCGAGGAGCCCGTACGGGCCCCGGAGGCCGGGTCCCCGACGGAGCCGACGAGCACGGTCGGCACCGCGGACACGGCGCGGACCGGTCGGGAGCCGTCCTCCGACTGACCGACCCCGCACAGGAGAGGCCCTTCCCGGAATCGCCCCCGGGAAGGGCCTCTCGCGTTCACGTCCGGAGCCGGCGCCTCGGATCCCGGCGTCGGCGCCGCGGAAGGGCGGGGTGGAGAGCGACGCCTTCGTGAGGGGTTTTCCGGGTTGCGGGCGGGTCGCGGGACGCATGAGACTGCGCGTACCGCTTGTTACGGTCCGCCCCACCCGAGAGGCCACCATGACGGACATCCCCATCGACACCGGCGTCGCCCACACCGCGCGGGTGCGGGACTACTGGCTCGGCGGCAGGGACAACTACCCGGTGGACCGCGAGATGGGCGACGCCGTCGGAGGGCTGGCGCCCCAGATAGTCGAGGCCGTCCGGGGGGACCGGCTCTTCCTTCGCCGCGCGGTCGGCCACCTGGCCCGGGAGGAGGGCGTCCGCCAGTTCCTCGACCTCGGCGCCGGGCTGCCCGCCGCCGACAACGTCCACGAGGTGGCGCGGGCGCACGCCCCGGACGCGCGCGTGGTCTACGTGGACGACGACCCCATGGTCCTGGCACACGCGCGCGCCCTGCTGGTGGGCACCGACGACAGACGGACGCGGTTCGTGGGGGCGGACCTGCGCGACGCCGACCGGGTGCTGGAGAGCGCCGGCGCGACCCTGGACCTGGACCGACCGGTCGCGCTGTCCCTGCTGGGGACGATGGGCCACTTCGGCGACCTGGAGGAGGCCCTGGGCATCGTGCGCGCCTACACGGACGCGCTGGCGCCGGGCAGTTTCCTGGCCGTGTGCGACGGCGTCCTCGCCCACGTGGAGGCGGTCACCGACGAACGCGCGCTGGAGGCGCTCCGGCGCTGGCGGGAGAGCGTCGCGCAGCCCTACCACATGCGCACGGTGGAGGACTTCACCCGCTTCTACGACGGGTTGGCGCTGATCGACCCCGGGGTAGTCTGCGTCACCCGGTGGCGGCCCGAGCCGGTCGAGGTCGGCAGGGCGCGCGACATCCCCGAGTACTGCGGCCTGGCCCGCAAGGACTGAGGCGCGGCCCCGCGCGTGCGCGGCCGAGGAGGGAGCGGGGCCGCTCCGGCGGGTTCGGTGCCGCCGGGTATTCGGAGCGCTGGACGGGGCGCGCCGACCACCCTCCCCGGAAGCGCCGACGGGGCCGGTCAGCGGCTCCTGCGACCGCCAGCGGCGTCTACAACGCGTCCCGAGCCCCGGCGTGGTTGCCCGCCGTACGCCTCCACCGCGCCCATACGCCCCCTTCCGCCGCTGTCCGCCCCGCCTGGGCGGTGTCCGGCCACGGGCCCGGTTCGTCCTGTATCGAACACGTCCCCGGACGGCGGCGCCACCGCTTTGTCACCGCACCTGTCCGCGCACCGTACTGTCCGTAACCGGCCGCGGACCTGACGGGTACCGGGGAGGGCGGTACCGGTTCCCGAGCGGGTCCCGGATCGCAGGGAAGCCGCAGGAACCGGGCCCCGACGGCTTCCGGGCCGGTGAGCGCGGTCCGGACGGCGGACCCGGAAGCGTCGTAGGCCGGGCCTAGAGTCGTCCTCGACCGCAAGGCGGACGACACACTGTTCTCCCTGGGGTTTCAGAGGTGATCACACGGGCACCTTGCAGAGACATCGGGTCGTCGGTGCGGAGGGCGCAGCGGCCGGAGTGAGGGATCAACGGCCGCGGCCGTCCGGGGAAAAGGGGAGCGGGGGAACATGACTCTGGCGATTTTCGTAGCGGTTGCGGTCACGGTGGCGGTGGTCGTGGACACCCTGGCCCCGATGGGGTCCCGAAGCGGGCTGGGAGTCCGCAGGGGTGCGGCGCGCAGGGCGCTCACGGCCCTGCGTCGCGACCTCTGGCCCCCGCACCCGCCCGCGCGCGCCGTGGAGGTGGAGGAGCCCTCCGTCAACCGGGCGCCGGAGCCGAGGCGCGAAACCGAACCGGCCGGACTGGGCATCACCGTCACGCCGTCCCGCGTCCGCCGCACCTGGAACCCGGGGCCCGCACGGACCGGCCGACCGCGCCGCGCCGCCGCGAAGGCCTCCCTCTCCTGACAACCGACCGGACGGGGCCGGTGCTCGCTTGCGAGCACCGGCCCCGTTCGCGCGTGAACCGAGCGGCTGACGCGCCGTGGCCCCACCGTCTTCGACAGCGCCCCCGAGGGACGCGAGAATACCTTGGGTTACCGTCCGATGACAGAGGGAGGGTGTTCTCCCCGTGCTGAGGTCCACGGCCCGCCACGCCGCGCTGGCGGTCCTGATCCCGTTCTCGTTGTCCCCGGTCATCGGCTGCTCCCAACCGACCGACCCAGGCGGCTACGCCGCCGCGCCGCCTTCGCCCGGGACCACTGGGCCCGGTCGGCCCGCCGGACCCCCCGAGCCCGCGCCGACGGACCCCGGGTTCGCACTCCTGGCCGAGGAGTTCGGTGTCCGGCTCGGCGTCTACGCGGTCGACACCGGGACGGGACGGGAGGTCGGGTTCCACGCCGACGAGAGGTTCGCCTACTGCTCCACCTTCAAGGTCCTGGCCTTCGGCGCCGTACTCGACCGGACCCCAGTGGAGGCGCTCGACCGGGTGGTCACCTTCTCCGAGGCCGACCTGGTCTTCCACTCACCCGTCACCCATGAACACGTGGCCAGCGGTATGACGCTGCGCGGGATCGGCGACGCCGCACTGCGCCACAGCGACAACACCGCCTCCAACCTGCTGGTCGAGGAGTTGGGCGGACCACCAGAGCTGGAGAAGGCCCTGCGGGGGATCGGTGACGACGTCACCAACGTGGACCGGCTGGCGCCGGAGATGGCGGAGGCCGTGCCGGGCGACGTGCGCGACACCAGTACACCGCGCGCGATGGCCGCCAGCCTGCGCGCGTTCGCCCTGGGCGACGTCCTCACCGAGGAGCGGCGCGAAGTCCTCGTCGGCATGATGCGCGCCAACACCACCGGCGACGGTCTGATCCGCGCCGGGGTCCCCGAAGGATGGGACGTCGGGGACAAGACCGGGGCCTGCGGTTACGGCACCCGGCACGACATCGGTGTGCTGTGGCCACCGGGGGGCGCCCCCCTCGTGCTGGCGGTCATGTCCAGCCGCGACGAGGCGGGCGCCGGATACGACGACGCCCTGATCGCGCGGGCCACGCAGACGGCTCTCGAAGCCCTCTCCTAGCTCGTCCCTCCCGGGCCTCTACGCGGCGCTCGGGGGCTCGCTCCATCGTCGGCCCCGGGCTGAGACGGCTTGGGGACGGACCCGCGGACAGCTCCCCCGTCTCCCCCGGTGACGGATCTACGGCCGGCGCTTGGCCGAGGGCGCGCCGGGGCGACCGCAGGCGGGATTCCCCTGTGCCCGGCGGCCACCACCGCGTTCCACCAGGACAGCAACGGCCAGAACCCGTGGAGGACCGGCCCCGCACCGCCGGTCCACCGCCCGTCGAACCGCCGGGCGCGGCCCGCGCGACCGAACCCGGCGACCGTCGCGCCCCTCCTCGGTCGGCTCCTGCCCCGGCTCCGGGGGCTCTTCGCGGCCACACCACGGAACCGGGCGGGACCGGTACGACGAGGACACTGCTCATCAGGGGTTTTCCGCCTGTACCCGCATGCGTAGCATGAAGGTGACGTCCTCGGTGTCCGGGTCTCTGGGCACCCGGGCCCGATCCCGTTCTGGAGGTGGGCACGATGTCCACGCCCACTCGCAACTGGCTCCGTGCCGCGGCCATGGTGATCGCCCCGGTCGCGCTCCTGGCCGCTTTCCTGTACCACCCCTACGTGCCGGGTCTGGGCCCGGCTCCGGAGGCTGTCGCCCGGACCGCTGCGGCCGATCCCACCCGTTGGGCGGCCTCGCACCTGCTGGTGATCGCCGCCGTCGCCCTGCTGGTGCTGGCCTTCCAGGGGCTCCGCGGCCGTCTGAGGGCCACGGCCGGGGAGCGGTGGAGCGCCTTCGCGTTTCCGCTGATCATCGTCAGCGGCGTGCTCCTCGCCGCGGTGCCCGCGATGAACCTGGTCCTGGCGCCGGCCGCCGGGGCGGGCGCCGACACCGCCGCGCTCGCGGCGGCCCTGAGGCCTTGGTCCCTGCCGCTGGCGCTGGTCGGTGCCATCGCCTTCCTCGCCGCGGTGGTGGCCTTCGCGATGGGTGTCGCCCGCTCCGGGATCCTCGACCGGACGATGACGGCGCTGGTGGCGATCGCGCTGGTGGTGATGGCACTGGCGGTCGTGAGTTCGCTGTTCGCGGCCTTCTACGTGATGGGAGCCGCCTCGGTCGTGGCGTTCTGGCCGCTGGCCTGGGCGACCGTGCGGGCCGGACCGAAGCAGGAGGATCGGCCGGGGACGATGTCGGATCCCGCGCCTCCGCGTCCCCGCTCGTCCGGGGAGCCCCGGAGCGGGTTGCGCGACTTCGGTCGGTGGAGGACCCGCGCGCACCGTTGACCGGCGCACCGCTGACCCGTGCGGTGGCGGGCCCTCCACCGGCTCGCTCCGCTCCCCGCCGAACGGTCGGGAGCGGAGCGGCCGACCGTTCGGGCACCGGCACGGCGGGCGGCCCCTGGTCCTCACGCTCCCGGCGCACCGGCGTTTTAGCCGTGGAGCAGACGCTCGGCGGCCTCCCACGGGGCCCGCGGCCCGGTCGGACGGTACCGTCCGACCCCGGTGGAGTCGGCCACGATCCGGCGCAGGTCGTCCAGGCCGCCCGCCAGAGCCCCGACCGCGCGGGCCTGCACCAGCAGGTTGCCGATCGCCGCGCCCTCGGCGGGCCCGGCGACCACCTCCAGTCCGACCGCGTCCGCGGTGAGCTGGCACAGCAGCTCGTTGCGCGAGCCTCCGCCGACCACGTGGACCACCTCCACGTCCGTCCCGCTCAGCTCGGCGGCCTGTCGCACCGCCCGGCGGTAGGCCAGTGCCAGGGAGTCCACCACGCACCGCGCCACCTCGGCTTCACCCTCCGGCGGGCGCTGCCCGGTCTGGGCGGCGAACGCGGCGATCCGCGCGGGCATGTCCCCCGGCGGCAGGAACCGGGGGTCGTCCACGTCCACCACGCACGACAGCGCTGGCACGCGGGCGGTGCGCTCCAACAGGTCGGCCAGGTCCACCTCCCGGCCCCGCTCCCGCCAGGTGCGCAGAGACTCCTGGAGCAGCCACAGTCCCGCGACGTTGCGCAGGTAGCGCACCGTGCCGTCCACTCCCAGCTCGTTGGTGAAGTTGGCCGCCCGGCTCGCCTCGGTGCGCACCGGGGCGTCCAGCTCCACTCCCACCAGCGACCACGTCCCCGAGGAGACGTAGGCGAAGCGGCGCGTGGCCGCGGGCACGGCCACCACAGCCGAGGCGGTGTCGTGCGAGCCCACCGCCACCAGCGGAGCGCCCGCCGCGGCGCCGAGGCCCGCGCCGGGTTCCGGGCCGTCCCGGAGGGCGCCGACGACGGTTCCGGGTTCGACCAGGCCGGGCAGCAGGTCCCGCGCCGCGACGCCGAAGCCGGTCTCCAGCAGGTCCAGGCAGGCGTCGGCCCAGCGGCGTTCGCGCACGTCGACCAGGCCGGTGGTGGAGGCGTTGGTCAGCTCCGCGACCCGCTCGCCCGTCAGCCAGTACCCGAGCAGGTCGGGCACGAGCAGCAGATCGCGGGCCGCGGCCAACTGGGCGCCGCCGGAGGCGGCGGCGAGCTGGAACACCGTGTTGAACGGCTGCACCTGCAACCCGTTGACCGCGTACATCCGCTCGGCGGGCAGGTGCGCGAACACCCGCTCGGGCGCCCCGTCGGTGCGCCCGTCGCGGTAGTGCAGGGGGTTGCCGAGCAGGGCTCCGTCGGCGTCGAGCAGCCCGTAGTCGACCGCCCAGGAGTCCACGCCGACCGAGGCCAGGGCGTGGGGTCCGGCGGCCCGCCGCAGTCCCCCGACCACGCCCGCGTACAGGGACAGCACGTCCCAGTGCAGGCTGGTGCGACCGTCCGCGGGCACGGCGACCGGCCCGTTGGGGAAGCGGGCCACCTCCTCTGTGCGCAGCCGCCCGTCCTCGAACCGCCCGGCGATGACCCGGCCGCTGGAGGCGCCCAGGTCGACGGCGGCGTGGACGGCGCCCCCTCCGGCGGAGCTCATCGCAGGAACGCCGCGGCGACGCCGCTGTCCACGGGGATGTGCAGGCCGGTGGTGTGCGACAGCTCCCCAGCGGTCAGCGCGAACACCGCGTTGGCCACGTGCTCGGGCAGCACCTCGCGGCCAAGGATGGTGCGCTGGGCGTAGAACGCGCCCAGGTCCTCCTCCCTGACCCCGTACACCTTGGCCCGCTGGGCGCCCCAGCCCCCGGCGAAGATCCCCGAGCCGCGCACCACGCCGTCGGGGTTGACGCCGTTGACCCGGATGCCCTCGCCGCCCAGTTCGGCGGCCAGCAGCCGCACCTGGTGGGCCTGGTCGGCCTTGACCGCGGAGTAGGCGACGTTGTTGGGACCGGCGAACACGGCGTTCTTGGAGGCGATGTAGACGATGTCGCCGCCCATGCCCTGGGCGGTCATCGTCCGGGCCGCCTCGCGCGAGACCAGGAAGGACCCCTTGGCCATGACGTCGTGCTGCAGGTCCCAGTCGCGCTCGGTGGTCTCCAGCAGCGGCTTGGAGATGGACAGCCCGGCGTTGTTGACCACCAGGTCCACGCCGCCGAAGGCCAGGGCGGCCTCGGCGAAGGCGCGGGCCACCGCGCCCGAGTCGCTGACGTCGCAGGCCAGGCCCACCGCCGTGTCGGCGCCGCCCAGTTCGGCAGCGGCGGCGGCCGCCTCGCCCGCGTCCAGGTCGGCCACGACCACGCAGGCGCCCTCACCCGCCAGGCGGGCGGCGATGGCCCTGCCGATGCCGCTGGCCGCGCCCGTGACCAGGGCGACCCGGGCGGCGAGCGGCTTGGGCCTTGGCAGGCGGGCGAGCTTGGCCTCCTCCAGCGCCCAGTACTCGATGCGGAACTTCTCCGACTCTTCGATGGGCTGGTAGGTGGAGACGGACTCGGCGCCGCGCATCACGTTGACGGCGTTGACGTAGAACTCGCCCGCCACGCGAGCGGTCTTGGCGTCCTTGCCGAAGGAGAACATGCCCACGCCGGGGACCAGCACGATCGCCGGGTCGGCGCCGCGCATGGCGGGGCTGTCGGCGTCGGCGTGGCGCTCGTAGTAGGCGCGGTACTCGGCCCGGTACTCCCCGTGCAGTTCGCGCAGGCGTTCCACGGCCCGCTCCAGCGGGGCGTCGGCGGGCAGGTCGAGCACCAGGGGGCGGACCTTGGTGCGCAGGAAGTGGTCGGGGCAGGAGGTGCCCAGCGCGGCCAGGCGGGGGTGCTCGGCCCCGGCCAGGAAGTCCAGGACCACGTCGCTGTCGGTGAAGCGGCCCACCTGGGGGTGGTCGGTGGAGGCCAGTCCGCGGATGACCGGGGCCAGGGCGGCGGCGCGCTGGCGGCGCTCGGCCACGGGCAGGGCGCCGTAGCCGTCCAGGACGGGACCGAAGGGCTCGGGACGGCCGTTCTCCTCCAGGAACGCCTCGGCGGTGCGGATGATCTCCAGGGAGTTGGCCCGGCACTGCTCGCTGGTCCCGGCCCAGGCGGTGATGCCGTGGCCGCCCAGGATCGCGCCGATGGCGTCGGGGTTCTCCTCGGCGACGCGGGCGATGTCCAGGCCGAGCTGGAACCCGGGGCGGCGCCAGGGCACCCACACCACGCGGTCACCGAAGCACTCGCGGGTCAGGCGCTCGCCGTCCGCGGCGGTGGCCAGGGCGATGCCGGAGTCGGGGTGCAGGTGGTCCACGTGCGCGGCGCGCAGCAGGCCGTGCATGGCGGTGTCGATGGAGGGCGCGGCGCCGCCCCTGCCGAACAGGCAGTGGTCGAAGGCGGCGACCATCTCGTCCTCGCGGTCCTCGCCGGGGTAGACGTCCACGAGGGCGCGCAGGCGGTCCAGGCGCAGCACGGCCAGGCCGTCCTCGGTGAGGGTGCCCAGGTCGCCGCCGGAGCCCTTGACCCACAGCAGGTCGACGTCCTGGCCGGTGACGGGGTCTGTGCGTGTGCCCGCGGCGGAGGTGTTGCCCCCGGCGAAGTTGGTGTTGCGCGGGTCGGCGCCGAGGGCGTTGCTGCGGGCGAGGAGCTGTTCGACGATGTCGGGCACGGGGTCTCCCTGTTCGGTGCTGCTGTGCTGGGCCGGCGGAGGGTTCACGCGCCCCACCCGGCCTGCGTGCCGCCCCTGCGCTCCTCCGCGACGCGCTCGGCGTAGCCGGAGCGGGCGTGGGCGGCCATCGGGTCGGGGTCCAGGCCCTGCTCCAGGCGCAGGTCGGCGAGCATGGGCCGCACGTCGGTGTTGTAGGCGTCCATCAGGGCGGCGTTGGCGGCCAGGACGTCTCCCTGGCGCTGGGCGGCGGCGAGCGCGTCGGCGTCCACGAGCAGCGCCTTGGCGGTGGCCTCCTGCACGTTCATGACCGAGCGGATCTGACCGGCGATCTTGGGCTCGATGTTGTGGCACTGGTCGAGCATGAACGCGACCCCGGTGTCGGCGGCCAGGCCGCCGCCGCGCACGACCTCGTACATGATGCGGAAGAGCTGGAAGGGGTCGGCGGCGCCGACCATGAGGTCGTCGTCGGCGTAGAAGCGCGAGTTGAAGTCGAAGGCGCCGAGCTTCCCGGCGCGCAGCAGGAACGCGACGATGAACTCGATGTTGGTGTGCGCGGCGTGGTGGCCGGTGTCCACGCAGACCACGGCCTTCTCCCCCAGTTCCAGGCAGTGGGCGTAGGCGGTGCCCCAGTCGGGGACGTCGGTGGCGTAGAAGGCGGGCTCGAAGAGCTTGTACTCCAGCAGCAGGCGCTGTTCGGGGCCGAGCCGGTCGTAGACCTCGGACAGGGCCTCGGCGAGGCGGTCCTGGCGGGAGCGCAGGTCGTCCTGGCCGGGGTAGTTGGTACCGTCGGCGAACCACAGCTTGAGATCGCGCGATCCGGTGGCGTCCATGACGTCCACGCACTCCAGTAGGTGGTCGATCGCCTTGCGGCGCACGCCCGGGTCGGGGTTGGTGACGCTGCCGAGCCGGTAGTCGTCGTCCTGGAAGACGTTGGCGTTGACGGTGCCGACGCCGATGCCCAGGTCGCGCGCGTGGGCGGCGAGCGCGGCGTAGTCGTCGACCCGGTCCCAGGGGATGTGCAGGGCGACCGTGGGGGCGACACCGGTGAGGCGGTGGACCTCGGCGGAGTCGGCGACCTTCTCCCAGGGGTCGCGGGGGACGCCGGGCTGCGCGAACACCTTGAACCGGGTACCGGAGTTCCCGAAGGCCCAGGAGGGGAGTTCGATGTGCTGGCGCCGCAGGACGGCCAGGGCGTCCGCGCCGCGTTCGGGGAGTGCTGCCACGGTGGGGCTCCGTTCGGGGAGGGCGCGTCCGCCGGTCCGACCGGCGCGAAGGCCCATTGAATCGTTTCACTCAGGCTGCGCTGAAACTACCGCCAGCTCTTCTGATGTGTCAAGGTTCACTTGCTCTTACGCCTGACCAGGCGGACCTCCTCTGCTTGAAACGTTTTATAAACAGGCGTCACGGTCCCGAGAAGGAGATCCGCGTCACACCGGGGCGGCGGTTCAGGCGCCCAGGGCCATGCGCACGCCCAGGATGAGCATGACGGCGGCGATGAGCGCGTCCAGGACCCGCCAGGCACCCGGGCGGGCGAAGACCGGGCGCAACAGGCGGGCGCCGAGACCCAGACCGAAGAACCACACGAAGCTGCCCGTGACCGCCCCCGCCGTCCACCACCAGCGCGCGTCACCGCCCTGCTGGTTGGCCAGCGAACCCAGGAACACCACCGTGTCCAGGTACACGTGCGGGTTGAGCCAGGTGAGCACCAGCGCCGTGGTCACCGCGGCCCCGCGCCCGCCGGAGAGCCCGTCGCCGACCAGCAGGGAGCCCGGGCGCAGGACGCGGCGCGCGGCGGACAGCCCGTAGACGACCAGGAAGCCCGCGCCGAGCAGACGGACCGCGGTGACGGCGAGGGGCGCGGCCTCGACGACGACGCCGACGCGGAGCTGCGGCTGGGCGAGCGCGAGCGGGGCAGGGTGTCGGTGCCTCTGGCCGTCAACGCCGACAGCCTGGCCACCTGGTTCCTGGAGGCGCTGGCGGCCCCGCCCGCCGACCTGGGCGCGGTGTTCGAGATCCACCGCGAGGACGAGGGGCACACCGCGTCCCTTCTGCGTTCGGGGGCGGTGATGGCCGCCGTGACCTCCACCCCCGAGGCGGTCCAGGGGTGCACCGTGGCGGGGCTGGGCGCGATGCGCTACCACGCGGTGTGCAGTCCGGACTTCGACCGGGAGCACCTCGGCGGCCGGGCGGACCCGGAGCTGCTCGCCCGGGCGCCGGTGGTCAACTTCGACCGCCGCGACGACCTCCAGGACCGGTTCCTGCGCGAGTCCGTCGGCGGCGCGTCCTCCGGCCCCCGGCACTACGTCCCCGCGTCGGAGGACTTCGCCCGGACCGTCCTGCTCGGGTTCGGGTGGGGCGTGGTGCCCGAACCGCAGTGCTCCGAGCACATCGCTTCGGGACGGCTCCTGGCCCTGGCCCCGGACCGCCCCGTGGACGTGCGCCTGTACTGGCAGCGGTGGAACCTGCGCTCCCCGGTCCTGGACCGGGTCTCGGAGGCCGTGCGCGCGGGCGCGGCCGAGCGCCTGCACCCGCTGCGCCCCGGCCGGTGAGGCTCGGTCGGGGCGCGGGGTGGGTAGGTCCCACCGTGCCCGATCGGCGGGCCGCCGGGGGCGGCACGCCGACACCGCCGTCGAGGAAGGCCCGTCATGAGCCTGAACGCCACCGCCGTCGAACTGGGGACCTACGGAGTGTGGGTGAGGAGGACCGACCTGACCGCCGTCGCGGCCGCCGAGATAGAACGGCTGGGCTACGGAGCCGTGTGGGTCGGCGGCTCCCCGGGCGCGGATCTGCAGGAGGTGTCCACGGCGCTGGCCGCGACGTCGCGGCTCGCGGTCGCGACGGGCATCGTCAACATCTGGACCGCGGACGCGGAGGCGGTGGCCGACTCCTTCCGCCGGATCGAGTCCGAGCACCCCGGCCGGTTCCTGCTCGGCATCGGCGCGGGCCACCGCGAGGCCGACGGCCCCGAGGCGGTCAAGCCCTTCGGCGCGGTGGTGGACTACCTGGACGTCCTCGACAGCGGGGGCGTGCCCCCGGACCGGCGGGTGGTCGCCGCCCTGGGGCCGCGGATGCTCCGCCTGTCCGCCGAGCGAGCCGCCGGAACCCACCCGTACCTGGTCAACCCCGAGTTCACCCGCGGCGCCCGCGAGGCGCTGGGTGAGGGCCCGCTGCTGGCGCCCGAGCACAAGGTGGCCCTGGGCGGGGACCGCGAGGAGACCCGGCGCACCGCGCGGAGGGGGCTCAGCGTCTACGTCGACAACCGGCTGACCAACTACCTCGCCAACTTCCGGCGCCTGGGCTTCTCCGACGAGGACTTCGCCGACGGCGGTAGTGACGCGCTGGTGGACGCCATGGTCGCGCAGGGCGCACCGGAGACGGCGGCGGCGGAGCTGCGCGCGCACCTGGAGGCGGGCGCGGACCACGTCGCGGTGCAGCCGCTGGCCGGGGACGACGACATCCTGCCGGTGCTGGCCCGGCTCGCCCCGGCGCTGGGGCTCACCGCCCGGGGCTGAGTCCTCCCCCGAAGGCCCTCCGCCCGAGACGGGCGTGGTTCCCCGGCCACCTTGCTCCCGGTGCCGTTCGCGGCGTTCGCAGTGGCGCCGGGAGCGGGATCGCGGCGCATGAGCCCGCCGCTCCCGGTCAGCGGACCCCCGCGCGCAGGTGGTCGCGCAGCTCCCGCGCCACGCGCGCCATGAGCGCCTCGGCCCCGGGCTGGTGGTAGGCGGGCACGCGCGACTCGGTCAGCACCGCGACGGCGAAGGCCTGGCCGTCGGCGTGTTCGACCACACCGATCTCGTGGCGCAGGTTGAGCAGGGTTCCGGTCTTGGACGACCACCGGGAGAGGTCGGAGGTGAAGTCGGGGGCCAGCCGGTGGCGCAGCAGGTTGTCGCCCATCAGCTCCCGCACCCGGGCGGCCACGTCCGGGTCGATCGCCCGGGGACGCCACAGCGCCTCCAGCAGGTCGGCGAAGGCCCGGGCCGCCCCGGAGCTGGCCCGGGTGACGTCGAGCTGCTCGATGCGGTGCCCCCGACCGGCCGTGCCCTCGCCGATGGCCAGCGAGTGCGCCAGGTGCGCGCCCTCGGGGCCGAGCCGGTCGGCGGGGGTGTCACTGAGGCCGCGCATCGTGTGCCGGACGGTGATGCCGCGCAGCCCGGCCGCGCGAAGCGACGCGGCGACCCGCTCGGGAGGGGTGATCTCGAACAGGGCGTCGGTGGCCGTGTTGTCGCTCAGGCACATGCTGAGGTAGAGCAGGTCCTCGACGCTGACGCGGGCCGGGTGGCGGAACCGGCTCATCCCGGTGGGCCCCGGAGTGGCGACCCGGCCCGGCTGCACGAGGACCTGTTCGGCGCCGTCGACCTCCCCCGCGCGGATCCGTTCGAGGGTGGCGACGGCGAGCGGGACCTTGACGAGCGAGGCCGTCGAGAACTCCAGGTCGGGTTCGATGCCCAGTTCCTCGCCCGTGCGCAGGTCCCGTACCAGGAAGGAGCCCCGCAGTCCGCCCTCGTCGAGTTCTCGGCGCAGGTCGCGGACCAGGGCGGTGGCGCTCACGCGGTCTCCCGTCCGGCGCCGGGGCGTCCGGGCGGCCCGTCCGTGCCTGGGCGCCCCTCCCCTTCCGGTGCGCCCAGGCACCGGGCGATCGCCCGCCCCAGTAGGGCGCGCAGCCGCTCGGCCTCGTCCCCGGTCTCGGCGGCCACCTCGTAGCCGCGGGCGAGGCGGACCTCGCCCGTGGGGCGCCAGTAAAGTCCCAGCTCCTCGGCCTGGCGGGGAGAGCACAGCAGGAGGTCCCGCGAACCCAGGACCTCGGCGGCGGCGGAGGCCAGGGAGGCGGCGAGGACCACCTGCCCGGGCCGCAGGCCCACGGCGTCGCGCAGGCGGTTGAGGGGGTCGCGCACGTGGGGGACGTCGTCCTCGGGCTGGAGCCAGACTCGGCGGCCGCGCGAGGACGAGCGGTCGCGGGGCAGGCGCAGGGTCTCCAGGTAGACGGCCCCGGCGCGCGGTTCCCCGGTCCCCGCCAGCCCCAGCGGGACCGTCCACGCGGCCTCGCCGGGCGGCACCCCCGCCAGGGCGGCGCGCACCTCGCGGGCGCCCAGCAGCTCGGTCCGCGCCGCGGGGGCGGCGGAGCGGAAGTCCAGGTGGATGCCCTCCTCTCGGGCCTCGGCACCCAGGAGGGCGAGGTCGCGCGTGGCGCAGGTATCGGGCACGGCCAGGCGCAGCGGGCGCAGCGCCGCCCTCTCCGCGTCGTGCTCCATCTCCTCGGCCAGCCGGACCAGGCGCCTGGCCGAGGGCAGCATGTCGCGGCCGAACTGGGTAAGGGTGGCCCGGCGGGTGGAGCGGTCGAACAGGCGGGCGCCCAGGTGCCGCTCCAGGGCGGCGATGCGCCTGCTGGCGACCGGCTGGGGGATGCGGGCGGCGGCGGCTCCGAGGGTGAAGCTGCCCCTCTCGCTCACGTTCACGAACGCCTTGCAGGCGCCGACGAGGTCCATGACCCTCATGGTATGCCGTTCTGGCATGGAACTGGTCGTTTCTGTCTTGGACAGCATCAGTGCCAGCGGTCAGACTGCTGGTCGAGGCCGCCCGGCAGGGCGGCGCGTGCGGGTTCCCGCACGGCTGAACAGGGGTCTTTCCGTGTCCGGGCCGCACTCGGGCCCGGACGAGGACCCGCGCACACCCAGGACAGGAAGAGCAGGCACACATGGTGTTCTCATCCCACCGGCGCACCGGACTCGCGGCCCTGGCCGCGGTCGTCCTCGTCCCCGCCACCGGTTGCGCGGCGGCCAACGGCGCCGCGAACCCCGAGGCGGAGCAGTCGGCCTCTCCCGCGGCCTCCGGGGGGCCAGACCGGGAGTTCGAGCGACTGGAGGAGGAGTTCGACGCGCGGCTGGGCGTCTACGCGGTGGACACCGGCAGCGGCGAGGAGGTCGCGCACCGCCCCGACGAGCGCTTCGCCTACGCCTCGACGCACAAGGCCCTGACCGCGGCACTGGTGCTCCAGCAGAACACGCCCGAGGAGATGGAGGAGGTCGTCACCTTCACCGAGGAGGACCTGGTCGACTACTCGCCGGTCACCGAGCAGCACGTGGACACGGGCATGACGCTGATGGAGGTGGCCGACGCCGCCGTCCGCCACAGCGACAACACCGCCGCCAACCTGCTGTTCGAGGAACTGGGCGGGCCGGACGCGTTCGAGGACGAGTTGGAGGAGATCGGCGACGACGTCACCGACCCGGAGCGGATCGAGACCGAGCTGAACGACTGGACGCCCGGGGACACCAGCGACACGAGCACGCCGCGCGCCATGGCCGGGAGCCTGCGCGAGTTCACCCTCGGCGACGCCCTGCCCGAGGACCGGCGCGAAGTGCTCAACGACATGCTCGTCAACAACACCACCGGCGACGAGCTGATCCGCGCCGGGGTGCCCGAGGACTGGAGGGTCGGCGACAAGACGGGCGCTGGAAGCCACGGAACGCGCAACGACATCGCCGTCATCTGGCCCCCGGAGGGCGACCCCATCGTCCTCGCCGTCATGTCCAGCCGCGAGGCGGAGGACGCCGAGTACGACAACGCGCTGATCGCCCGGGCCGCCGAGGTGGTCGCGGAGGAGCTGGCCTGACGCCGCCGGGCTTGGTGCGACCCGGCTGAGGAGACTCGGCGAGGAGAGCCCGGTCGAAGGAGCCAGGCTGGAGGAGACGGAGGGCCCGGGGGCGCGTGCCCCCGGGTCCTCCGTCTCCTCCGGCCCGTGCCCCGACCTCGACGGTCCGGACCGGAGAGGACAGTCACCGGTGCGCGCGGGACGTCCGAACGTGCTTTTTCGCATCTTCCGACCCGGATCCGGCCACTCGAAAACGTGTCCTAGCCTGGGAGCGGTCCGGGCCCGGCGGGCGCCGGGAATCTCCCCCTCCTGTCCAGAACCGAGCGAGTCCGAGGAACAGCGTGAGCATCAGTCCCCGTGTCACAGCGATCGTCTTCCGCGTGGTGGCGATCATCGAGGCCCTGACCTGGATCGGCCTCCTGGGCGGCATGTACGTCAAGTACCTGGGCAGCGGCAGCGAGGCTGGTGTGCACCTCTTCGGCCCCCTGCACGGGGGCGCCTTCACGCTCTACGTGGTGGCAGCCCTGGCCGCCGCCCTGCACCTGCGCTGGAACCTGTGGGCGACCCTGGTGGCCCTGGCCGCCTCCGTGCCTCCCCTGGGCACCCTGGTCGCGGACTGGTGGCTGCACCGCACCGGGCGCCTGGCCCCCCGCGCAGGGGAGCGCAGCCGTGCGCCCGAGCCCGTGGCCTGAGCTCTTGGCCATCGCGGGCCCGACGGGACTTCATCCTCCGCCGGACCCCGCGCCACCTTGCGGATCATGACCCTTTGCGCACGGGCGATAACCTGTGGTTGGTTTACCAGCGGTCAGCGCCCCCCAGCGCCGAAGGACCCCCATGCCCTCCACCGGCACCGCCGCGCTGACCTGCGCGGCGCTCCCCCTCACCCTGACCGGCGTCCCCTCCCCCGCCTCCGCTGCCGGGGAGGCCCTCTCCCGGACGACCTCCGTGGGCGTGCACAACGCCTACGAGACGGCGGCCTTCCCCCACTTCGCCGACGCCCCCGACTCCTGGAACCGGACGTGTGGACCGACAAGGAGCAGGCGTCGCGCCTGAGGACCTTGCCGCCGGGGACCGTCTGGCCGAAGCGGCCACCTTCCCGGCGGTGCTCGGCGCCCGCGGCGGCGGTCAGGGGGCGCGCAGGAGCGGGAAGGCCGCCTCCACCGTCCCGGTGCGTCCGGTGCTCCAGGCAGACGTACTCGTCGTGGGTCCTCTTCTTCCGCCGGTTCCCCGGGCGGGGGAAAGGGAGCCCGGGGACACGGTACGCCTGAGCAGTCAGGAACAGTACAGCGAACGCCCGGGGCCGGGCAGCGGCGCGGTCAAGGGCGTCGGCGGCGCTCCGGGAGGCACCGGCAGACGCCCGACGGGGACCGGCGCGGGGCTCGGGCAGCGCGGTTCGGAAAAGACCTGTCGAGGACGACGGAAAAGACGCGCAAAGAGCCGGGGATGGAACAGCGGAAAACGCGCATTACCGCTCTATCGTTTCTCCGCCGTCTTGTACACCAACGACCTACTTCTACCCATGGGGTCAAAGAGTGGCGTTCTGGCCGGTCACGGCCGTGAAAATTCATCGCGTCACGCTTTGTACACCGTGGGTGGTCCGTGTTCTCTTATGGACTGGCAAGTCATGACACGAGCCGAAGGATCACCCATGACCAGAACCCACCGGTCAGGTCCGGACAGACGCACCGTCCTGCGCGGGGCCGCGTTGGCCTCCGGCGCCGCCGTTCTCGGCGGGGCGCTCACCGCGGGGGGCGCGAGCGCTTCCGCGGGAGCGGCCGAACCGACCCTGCACACCCGGGCCGACTGGGGAGCGCGCTCACCCGCGGGCCGGGTCCAGATCCTGACCACCGCGCCCAGTTACATCGTGGTCCACCACACCGCGACGGCCAACAGCACCGACTACTCGCTCAGCCACGCCTACTCCTTGTCCAGGGCGATCCAGAAGTACCACATGGACTCCAACGGCTGGATCGACACCGGCCAGCAGCTCACCATCAGCCGCGGCGGCCACGTCATGGAGGGCCGCGACCGCAGCTTCGCCGCCATCCGCGAGGGCAGCCACGTCGTGGGCGCGCACGTGGCCAACAACAACAGCACCTGCATCGGCATCGAGAGCGAGGGCCTCTACACGAGCGTGAGCCCGACCGGGGCCCTGACCGACGCGCTGGTGGCCACCCTGGCGTGGCTGTGCGGGGCCTACCGGCTCGATCCGCACAGCGCGATCCTGGGCCACCGCGACTTCAACGCCACGGCCTGCCCCGGTGACGTGCTGTACTCGCTGCTCCCGGAGCTGCGCGACGCGGTCGCCGACGCCATGCTGGCGCCCGTACTGGGACTGGCAGCCCGCCGCGCGCCCGCCGGGAACGGCCCGACCTACCCGACAGTGCCCGCGGACGAGCCGGACCGGCTGTTCTACCACGGCCCCGCCCGGGGCCCCGACGACTTCACCCGCTGACCCGCCCGCCGGAGCGCTCCGGGTCCCGCGCCGCCCGCGGCGCTTCGGGCCCGGCACCGCTCAGGGCGCGTCGCCGACCGCGGTGCCCGTCGCCTCGCGGCGGGCACCGCCCGCACCTGTCCGCCCCATCACGCGGTCCACGTCCCGGCGCCCCCCGCGCGCTGCGCGCACCGTCGATGGTCACCGGGATCTGCAACCTGGTGCGGGCGTCCGTCGTCGTGCTCATGATCGTCCGCCCTGACTCGGGGTCGTGACCGGCGTCCCGGGAGCGGGATAGGTGTGACGCGGGTGGGGAATGGTGCCGGAAGCGGCGCGCACCCGCGCCGCCTCCGGCCACGTGTGGGGGTAAGCGAAGATGTCTCAGCGGGTACAAGGGGTGGTCTCCCGGTCCAAGGGGGCTCCGGTGGAGATCACCACGGTCGTGGTGCCCGATCCGGGGCCCGGCGAGGCCGTGGTCAGGGTGCAGGCGTGCGGGGTGTGCCACACCGACCTGCACTACCGCGAGGGCGGCGTCAACGACGAGTTCCCCTTCCTGCTCGGGCACGAGGCCGCGGGCATGGTGGAGTCCGTGGGCGAGGGCGTGACCACCGTCGCGCCGGGTGACCACGTGATCCTGAACTGGCGCGCGGTGTGCGGGGACTGCCGCGCCTGCCGCCGGGGGCGGCACCAGTACTGCTTCGACACGCACAACGCCGAGCAGCGGATGACGCTGGAGGACGGCACCGAGCTCTCCCCCGCCCTGGGCATCGGCGCGTTCGCGGAGAAGACCCTGGTCGCCGCGGGGCAGTGCACCAAGGTGGACCCGCAGGCCTCGCCCGCCGCGGCCGGTCTGCTGGGCTGCGGGATCATGGCCGGGATCGGCGCCGCCATCAACACCGGCGGCGTGGGCATCGGGGACTCGGTCGCCGTCATCGGCTGCGGCGGCGTGGGCAGCGCGGCCGTCGCGGGCGCGCGGCTGGCCGGGGCCGGACGGATCATCGCCGTGGACCTGGAGGACCGCAAGCTCGAATGGGCGCGCGGGTTCGGCGCCACCCACACCGTCAACGCCTCCTTCACCGACCCGGTCGAGACCATCCGGGACCTGACCGGCGGTTTCGGCGCCGACGTGGTGATCGACGCCGTGGGCACGCCCAGGACCTACGAGCAGTCCTTCTACGCGCGCGACCTGGCGGGCACCGTCGTGCTGGTGGGCGTGCCCACGCCGGAGATGCGCCTGGACCTGCCGCTGCTGGACGTGTTCGGCCGGGGCGGGGCGCTGAAGTCCTCCTGGTACGGCGACTGCCTGCCCTCGCGCGACTTCCCGGTGCTCATCGACCTCTACCTCCAGGGGCGCCTGGACCTGGACGGCTTCGTCACCGAGGAGATCGGACTCGGCGAGGTCGAGGAGGCCTTCGCCCGGATGGAACGCGGCGACGTCCTGCGCTCGGTGGTGGTCCTGTGAGCGGCGCGCGCGTGGAGCACCTGACCACCTCGGGGGTCTTCGCCCTGGACGGCGGGGAGTGGGAGGTGGAGAACAACGTCTGGATCGTGGGCGACCGCGATCAGGCCCTGGTCATCGACGCCGCGCACGACGCGGGCGCGATCCTGGGCGCGGTGGGCGACCGCGAACTCGTGGCGGTGGTGTGCACGCACGCGCACAACGACCACGTCAACGCGGCCCCTGCGCTGGCCGAGGCCACGGGTGCGCCCATCCTGCTGCACCCGGCCGACCGGGTGCTGTGGGACATGACCCACCCGGACCGCGCGCCCGACGCGGAGCTGTCCCAGGGACAGGTCGTCACCATCGCCGGGACCGGGCTGACCGTCCTGCACACCCCGGGCCACTCCCCGGGGGCCGTGTGCCTGTACGCGCCCGACCTGGGCGTGCTGTTCAGCGGCGACACCCTGTTCCAGGGCGGCCCGGGGGCGACGGGACGGTCCTACTCGGACTTCCCGACGATCGTGGAGTCCATCCGCGACCGGCTGTTCAGCCTGCCGGAGGAGACGGTGGTCAACACCGGGCACGGCCCGTCCACGACGATCGGCGCCGAGGCGCCCCACCTCCAGGAGTGGATCGACCGGGGGCACTGAGGGCCGCGGTGCGCGGCCCGCGAGCCGGGCCGCGCTTTCGGTGTTCGGGGCGGCCGGGGGCGCACCGCCGCAGTCCGCCCCGCTCAGACGGGGCGGACTGCGGTGAGGCGGGCCCCGTACTCCATGGCGGCGAGCACCGCCGGCACGAACCGCCCGGAGAGCCTCGCCAGCGAGTCCGGGGCGAGGACTACGCGCAGCGCGCCCGGCGCGAAGGTGGCCAGCGCGCGCCCGACCAGGGGGTCGTCCCGACGGGCGCGCAGGCCAGCCACCGTGCCCGGCCAGTGCCGCTCCTGGACCGCGCCGAAGGCGGCGGCTGTGGTCCAGAGCGCGAACAGCGGCCCGGAACCGGCGCCCAGGTGCTCGGCGCAGTCCCGGCGCAGCTCCCCCGGCGCCGCGCCCCACTCCTCCAGCACCCGCGGTGTGGGGCGGTGGGCCCCGGGCACGTCGTTGCCGGTGTCGATGACCACGGCCTCCCCGGTGTTCCAGCGCAGGAACGGCAGCAGCGGGGGCAGGTCCAGGACCGGCCCCGCGAAGCGGGCGCCCTCCGCCGCGAAGCAGGCCGAGTGCCTGAGCCCGTGCCCGTCGTTGCCCTTGATGCTGGGCAGGTCCTCGTGCTCGACCAGGTTGGGCGCCGCGACCAGGGCGGGGGTGCCGCGCTCCCGCAGGAACCGCAGGGCTGCGCGGTCGTCGGAGCGGCCCCCGGCGCCGTGCAGGTAGCCGCCCATGTCCAGGGCCAGCTCGCGCGGCAGGAGCAGGGCGGGGGTCGGCATGTACGGGTTGACCACCGGTACCGCTCCGGCGTCGGTGAAAACCGCCCACCGGGCCAGGTAGGCGGTGCGCGAACCCCATTCCACGAAAAGGGAGAGCGCGGCCTCCGGACGTTTTTTCACCGCGTCGCGCACGGAGCCGGCGAAATCCGCGCACACGCGGACGTCGTCCTGGAGGACGAGGTGGTGGGTGGAGTCGAAGCGTTCCGCGCTGGAGAAGGCGACCCGGGAGGCGCGCAGGGAGCTGGGCGGCCCGTCGGGCTCGGGGTCCACGGCCAGGCAGGCGTCCGCGATCCCGAGGGAGTCCAGGACGCGGCGCGCGGCGGAGATCCGGCGGGGGTGGGTCATGACGGACGCGGACAGCACGACGGGAGCAAGGGGGTTCGACATATTCCGAGAATAACCGGAAAACTGTCGAAGACAAGGCCGGGAAAAATTATTCAAGTTTTCCCGAAAACCCTTAACCGGCCAGATCAGCACACGCCTCGGGAATTTCCTCTCCGCTGTTCGCGGCGCGCGGCCGCCGGAGGGCGGATCCCCTGCCCCGGAGGCCTGTGAGCTACTGGTACACGCCCTCCGCACCCGCTCCTTTCTTCACAGGACACGTGCCGCCGAAAGGTATCTTTCGCCCAGCGGAACTACCACCGGGTAACCGGAGGGGAATCCAACGACACGCGGCCGGGAAATGAGCGGAATACTACGGCCGGAGGGCTCCCATCCCCGCATGGGCGTCGTCACAGCGGGCCGAACCCCTTTACAAGCAGGGGTTTCCAGGACCGTAATTCGGATCACTCGACGTGTTGGGTAAAGCGGGGATTGCCGGCTCCTAGCCTTGTGTTGGAGGCGGAAGTGATCCCGGGACCCTCTGGTCCTCCCATGGGACTTCTGCCGGCGCCACGCCCGAAGGCGGTTCAAGGCGCCCCCGCGTACCGCGCACCGCTCGTTGTTACTTCTCCCTGCGTTGGAGCCTCGGTGACCCTTGCTTCCGCACGTCCGAATCCCCGTGCCCAGATCACCCCGGACGTCCAGATCGTCCCGGACGCCCAGAACGTCACTACCGCCGACAAGCCCCTGAACCACCACGACGTGCCGCAGCAGGCCGGGCCGTCCCGCCAGGAGGCCACGTCCGCCACGGCGCGCACGCGCCGCCGCACGCTGCTGCTGGTCCTGGTCCTCGGCGTGCTGTCCGCGATCGGCCCGCTCGCCACCGACCTGTACCTGCCCGCGCTGCCCCAGATCGCCGCCGACCTGGGCACCAGCGAGGCCAGCGTCAAGCTCACCCTGACCTCGGTGATGGCCGGTCTGGCCCTGGGCCAGCTCGTCATCGGCCCGCTCAGCGACCGGTGGGGCCGCCGTGCGCCGCTGCTGGTCGGCATCGGCGTGTTCACCGCCACCACCCTCGCCATCGCGGCGGTCGACAGCGTGGAGATGTTCAGCCTGCTGCGCTTCGGCCAGGGGCTGTCGGCCGCGGCCGGGCTGGTCATCTCCCGCGCGATCGTGCGGGACGTGTTCGACGGCGACGCCGCCGCCACCTTCTTCTCCCGGCTGGTGCTGCTCTCCGGCCTGGCCCCGATGCTCGGCCCGATCCTTGGCGGCCAACTGCTCTTCTTCGGGCCCTGGCAGCTGCTCTTCGCCGTGCTCGGCGCCACCGGGCTGGCGACCTTCGCCCTGGTGCTGTTCGGCCTGCCCGAGAGCCTGCCGCCCGAGCAGCGCGAGCGGGTCAACCCGCGTGCCCAGCTGCGCGTGTTCGGCCGCCTGCTGCGCGACATCCGCTTCACCGCACCCACGCTCACGCTCGCGCTGAGCTTCGGGATGAGCTTCACCTACATCTCGACGTTCTCGTTCGTGGCCCACTCGCGCTTCGGGGCCAGCGCCCAGGAGTTCAGCCTGGTGTTCGCGGTGACCACTCTCGGCATGATCATCGGCAACCAGCTGAACGCCTACCTCATCCGCCGGGTCGAGATCCACCGCCGCCTGTTCCTGGGACTGGCAGGGTCGATCGCCTCCGTGGCCTCGCTGGCGCTGCTGGGGTCCGCGGGCGGGGCGAACCTGGTGACGGTGACCGTCGCGCTGTTCGTGATGATGGTGTTCACCGGGCTGGTGTCGCCGAACGCCACCGCGCTGGCCCTGGACGGGCAGCCGCCGAGGATCGCCGGGAGCGGCTCGGCCCTGCTGGGCACCCTCCAGTTCGGCATCGGTTCCGGTCTGGCCTCGACCGCCGGACTGACCGGCCCGGTGACCCTGTCCAGCATGACCGCGGTCATGCTCGCCACGGCCGTGGCCGCCGCGGCGGTGTTCACCGCTTTCGCGGTGCGTACGCGGCGCACCGCGCCGGCCGCCGCCTGAGTGTCGGTGCGCACGGCTAGTGTGGTTCGCTCGTTCAGGCCGGACCCGAGGAGCGCGACGTGTTTCCCAGCCCGAAGGCGCAGTCCCTGACCAACGAGGCACCCGGTGTGTGGGAGGAGGTGCTCCCCCACCTGGCGGGGTCGACCGCGACGTGCTGGCTGACCGTGACGCGCGCGGACGGCCACCCGCACACCCGGCCGCTGCTGGCGGTGTGGGTGGACGGACAACCCTTCTTCGCGTCGGGAGAGGGCACCGCAAAGTCCCGGCTGCTGGCCGCGTCCCCGCAGGTGAGCCTGGCCTTCACCACCGGCGTCATGGACGTGGTGGTGGAGGGCGCGGCCGAGCGGGTGCTGGACCCGGACCTGCTGGGCCGGGTGGCCGCGGGTTACGCCGAACGCCACGGGTGGACCCCTCGCGCCGGGGACGGGGGGCTGACGGGCCCGGAGGGGGCGCCGACCGCCGGCCCGCCGCCCTACCGGGTGTTCACGATCCCCCCGTCGACGGTGTTCGCCTTCCCGGTCTCCGAACTGCCGCACGGGCCCACCAGGTGGCGGTTCGACGTGTGGCCCTGAGCCGCGAACGGCGCGTTCTGGGGCAGAAGGGGTCTTCAGGGAAGCGGGAGGCGGCACTAGGTGAAACGTCGCGTCTCGCGGGTATAGGTCTGCCGCGAAGACAACCGATCCACTACCCCCATCCCCTGGAGGCAGAGCGTGCGAGTACGCATCGTTCTTTCGACCCTCGTCGTCCTGTGGCTGCTCATCGGGCTGATCGCCGCGTTCCAGCGCGATCTGTTCAGCGACGACGAGACCTCGTGCTCGACACTGGGCCACACCGTCGGAACCATCTTCGTCGGGCCGTTGAACTACATGGGGGTCAACCCGACCATCGAGTGCCCGCCCCTGCCCGAACCCTCCGAGTAACGGATCCGGCGCCGCGCCCCCGCGGGGGCGCGGCGCCGCTCAGCGCCCGCCGTCCGAGGAGGCGCGCCCGAGTTCGGGCCCCAGCGCGTCCGCCAGTTCCGGCCGGACCCGCGCGACCTCGGTGATGAGCAGCGCCGTCAAGGCCTCCAGAGCCCGGAGCAGTTCCTCTCCCGTGAGCGCGCGGACCAGCGTGGCCCCCAGGGAGTCGGTGACCTCGGCGGGCAGCAGGTGCGCGCCCTTGTTGAACGCCGTCGGGCGGCCCAGCCGCAGACACGCCAACGCCACCGTCTGTTCGCGCAGGCGGCCGATCCAGTGCTCGGCCTGCCACAGGCGTCCGCGCTCGACGCAGACGCGGGCGTGCAGGGCGTGGTGCCAGGAGTGGCCTATCAGCGTGTCCGGATCCGGTTCCGGGAAGGGCTGGAGCTCGCGCGCGTTCCCGAAGACCGTCCGCCACTGGGGGCCTCGGGGGCCGAACTCACCCTCGGGGAGGAAGGCGAGGTCCACCTCCAGGCACCCGGGCAGGAGGAACACGCGGACGAGGCGGGGTCCGGGGACGGGCAGGTCCCAGTGGTGCAGCGCGCCGAACTCCCGGTGGAGCCACTCCGTCCAGTCGGCGGGCACCCCGTCGCGGCCCTCGCGCACGGCGAGGACGAGGTCGATGTCGGACCACCGGTCGGCCGTCCCGTCGGCGCGGGAGCCGGTGAGCGCGGCCCCCGCCACGGAGTCGTCGGTCCAGGCACGCGCCAGCAGGCGCTCGCGGAGCCGGTCGCGCTCGGTGTCGGGGGGCATGGCACCTTTCCTCGCTCGTTCGCAGGCGCGGTCACAGGGAACGGTAGTGGGCGCGCCGGGAGGGGTCGAGCTTCTCGACCGCGGCGCGCAGCAGGGGGCGCGGGGCCCGGGCGGCGTGGTCGTCGAGGAAGGCCAGCAGCCGGTCGCGGTCCTTGTCCCCGGCGGTGCGCAGCATCCACCCCACCGCCTTCTGCACCAGTTCGTGGTCGTCCTCCAGGAGGATCTCGGACAGGGAGAAGGCGTCGTCGAGGTCGTCGTGGGCGATGAAGTGCGCCGTCGCCACGATGGCGGTGCGCCGCCGCCACGGATCGTCCGAGCGCGCCAGGGTGTACAGGACCCCGCGGGGTCGATCCCGCAGGTGGCGGCCCAGGACGTGGTGCGCGGCCAGGTCCACCAGGTCCCAGTTGTTGACGCGGTCGTGGCGGCGCAGGTACAGCTCGGCGAGCGCGGCGACCTGTTCGGACGTGCTGCGCCGGTGGCGGGCCTTCTTCTCCATGACGCTCATCGCCCCGGCCCGGGCCTCGTGCACGGGGCTGTCCATCAGCTCCTCGACCTGGTCGAGGGGCATGTCCGCGAACTCCTTGGCCAGGGCGAACACCGTGCCCATGCGCACACCGACGAAGTAGTCGTCCTCGGGCTGGCTGCCGACCTCGAAGCGGAAGTACCGCTGGTACTTGCGGAGCTCCCCGTCGCTGCGGTGCTCGTCGAGGCGCGCCAGGAAGGCCCTGGCGGTCAGCGGTGCGGTGGCCATGGAGGCACCGTAGACGTCCCCGGTGACATTCGGCGTGAACGCCGCCGGGAGGACGGCCCCCGTCGGCGTCCTCCCGGCGGCGCTGCCCGCCTCATCTCCGGGCGCGCCCGTCCTGTTCCATCTCCTCGCGCAGTTGCGCCAGGACGCCGTTGAGGAGCCGGGACACGTGCATCTGCGAGTAGCCGAGGCAGTCGGCGATCTGGGACTGGGTGCGGTCGCCGAAGAAGCGCAGCATGAGGATCTCGCGCTCGCGCTCGGGCAGGCGGGCCAGGGCGGGCTTGAGCGACTCGCGCTGGACAACCAGTTCCAGGCCCTCGTCCTCGCTGCCCAGGTGGTCCTCCAACCGGCTGCCCTCCACGCCCTCGGAGTCGGAGGCCTCCGGCGCGTCCAGGGACAGGGAGCGGTAGGACTCCGAGACCTGGATCAGCTCGCTGACCTCGGCCCCGGGCAGCCCCATCTCCTCGGAGAGTTCGCGGATCGTGGGCGTCCGCGCGTGGGCCTGCTGGAAGTCGTTGAGCGCCTGGCGCAGCTTGGTCCGGTTCTCCTGGTGGCGCCGGGACACGCGCACGGCCCAGGTGTGGTCGCGGAAGTGCCGCTTGATCTCACCGGTGACCGTGGGCATCAGGTAGGAGATGAACGGCTTGCCGCGGTCGGGGTTGAAGCCGTGGATGGCCTTGACCAGCCCGAGCATGGCGGCCTGCTGCAGATCGTCCAGCGGTTCGCCCCGGCCGTTGTAGCGGCGGGCTAGCCTGTTGACCAGCGGCTGGTAGAGGACCACGACCCGTTCGCACAGGTCGTCGGCCCTCGGGTCGTCCCTGTCAAGGGCGTGGAGTTCGGCGAGCATCTCCTCGGCGGTGGGGTCCTCGTCCCATACCGGTGTGCGCGGTCCGGGGACGGCTGGTGTGCGGTCGAAGGTCTCGTGCGTCGCGTGGGGAACGTTGATGGACAAAGAGGAAGCCCCCGGTGTCGTGTCCTGTTGGATGCCTGATGTCCGCCTGGACGGCGGTGGGCGGACGGTACGTCCGCGCTGCCGATCGAGGCGGGCGGCCGGTATCCGGCGGGGGATGATCGCGATATGAGGAGTATTTTCCCCAAGAAATGGCTTCAAAAGCCACTGGGAGGAAATTTTTCACCATGCGCCATAAAACCGCATGCCGCACGCACACGACAGACGGAAAAGCAGGGGAAAAATACCCGCACCCCCCGGAGTGCGCGAACCCCCGCCGGAGCCAGCGACATGCTTCAACTGCTCAAATGCCTTGCGTGCATCTGATGCGACTCCACACCGCATGGGAACCACACGCCTGCGAACAATGTTGATTTTACCCGAACACGTGTTCGCTTCATTGTTTCGGTGAAAATAAGAGCTGCCTGGAAAGCCAGCGCACAGGGCGGGTGCCCCTCGAAAGGGCTGCCCCGGGCCTTCGGGCACGGCCCTCGCGGTCGCGGGGCGCCTCAGTCCGCGGGCCGCGGGCGCAGCAGGTCGGGTTCGACGTAGATGATCGTGGCGATGGGCACCGCCGCGCGGATCCGCCGCTCGGCCTCGTCGATGGCGGCGGTGACGCGGCGGGCGTCGTCCTCGGCGTCCACGGCCACCTTGGCCGCGACCAGGAGCTCCTCGGGGCCCAGGTGCATCGTTCGCATGTGGATGAGGGCGTCGATGTCCGCGCAGTCCAGGACGGCCTCGCGGATGAGGCGGATGTGCTCCTCACTGGCCGACTCACCGATGAGCAGGCTCTTCATCTCCACCGCCAGGACCACCGCGAACACCATCAGCAGCAGTCCGATGGCCCCCGAGCCGAGCCCGTCCCAGACGCCGTCGCCGGTGATCAGGGTGAGGCTGACACCGGCCAGGGCGAAGGCCAGGCCGATGAGGGCACCGGTGTCCTCCAACAGGATCACCGGCAGTTCCGGGGCCTTGGTGCGGCGGATGAAGCCGAACCAGCCCACCCGGGCGCGTGCCGTCCTGGTCTGGCGCATCGCGGTGCGCAGCGCCGTCGACTCCAGGGCGGCGGCCACCAGCAGCACCACGAGGGGGACCCACTGCCAGGAGGTGATCGGGTGCGGGTCGCGGATCTTCTCCCATGCCTCGTACAGGGCGAACAGCCCGCCGAGGGTGAACAGCACGATCGCCACCAGGAAGGCGTAGACATAGCGCTCGTGGCCGAAACCGAAGGGGTGTTCGCGGGTGGCCGTGCGCCTGGCCCGCCGCCCGCCGACCAGCAGCAGGAGCTGGTTGCCTGAGTCGGCCACCGAGTGCACCGACTCGGCGAGCATGGCCGACGAGGCGGTCAGAAGGTAGGCGACGAACTTGGTCGCGGCGATCCCGAGATTGGCCGCCAACGCCATGACCACGGCCTTCGTGCTGTCCTCGCCACTCACCGCGTCGCCTCCTCGTCAGCCGCGGACCGCGCGGCCCGGGAATACGGAGCGGGCGGCCGGCGCGGCCTCACCGGCCGGGGCCGTCCGAGGCGGTCGGATCCGCGCCCCGGACTGTCCCAGGTTCGGGGGAGCCGTGTACCCGTGCAAGCACCCCCGCGGCCGTGTCGGGCCGCGGGGCCGGTCGGAGCGCGAGGAGTGTTCGGCCGGGCGGGGGCGCACGCGCAGCTCCATCTCGGCCGGGAGCCGCCCCAGCCCCCGGGAGAAGGCCTCCTCCGGGGTCGGACCCGCGGTGATCGTGCGTTCGACGGCCGGGTAGCGCCCCGCCGCACCCGCGCGGGCGGCCGGGAAGGCGTCCCGGACCCCGTCCCGCGTGCGACCGCCGGAGACGGTCCAGGCCTCGGCCCGGTCCTGGCCGCCCTCCGGATGGTTCCAGCCCCGCCTGGTCGACACCGCGCCGGGCGAGCTGAAAACCGACACGGGCCGGGCCGCCGAGGCCGCCGGAGGGTCGCGCCGCGACCGCCCCGAACGGGTGGGCCTCAACGTGGGCTGCGAGATCAGCCTCCGGTCCCCGAAGAGGCGGATCCCCCGTGGGGGCGGGTCAGCCGCGGACGGCGCGGTGCCGGTCAGGCGGTGCGGTCGCGCAGCTCGCGCTTGAGGATCTTGCCGGAGGCGTTGCGCGGCAGGCCGGCCACCACCCGCACCTCCTTGGGGACCTTGAACGCCGCCAGGCGGGCGCGCACGTGCTCCACCAGGTCGTCGGGCAGGGTCTCGGGGTCGGCCTCCCCGGTGGGCACCACGAACGCGGTCACCGCCTCGATCCACTTCTCGTCGGGCACGCCGACCACCGCGGCCTCAGCCACCCCGGGGTGGGTGTACAGGGCGTCCTCCACCTCACGGGAGGCCACCAGCACGCCGCCGGTGTTGATGACGTCCTTGATCCGGTCCACAACCTCGATGTAGCCCTCGGCGTCGGCGCGCACCAGGTCGCCGGAGTGGAACCAGCCGTCACGGAAGGCCTCCCGGGTCTCCTCGGGCTTGTCCCAGTAGCCCCGGCACAACTGCGGCGACCGGTACACCGCCTCGCCCAGCTCGCCGGGGGCGACGGCGCGTCCGTCGTCGTCCACCACCCTGAGTTCCACGAACAGGGCGGAGCGGCCCGCGGAGGCGGGGCGCGCATCGTGCTCCTCGGGGCGCAGCACCGTGGCCAGCGGGCCGATCTCGCTCTGCCCGAAGCAGTTGTAGAAGCCCAGTCCGGGCAGGGCGGCGCGCAGCCTGTCCAGCACCGGTCCGGGCATGACGGAGGCCCCGTAGTAGGCCTTGCGCAGGCTCGACAGGTCTCGCCGGGCGAAATCGGGGTGGCCCGCCATCGCCACCCACAGCGTGGGCGCGGCGAAGAAGGCCCGGTGCCCGGCCGTCTCGATCCGCTCCAGCAGGTCGGCGGGGTCGGGCGCCTCCACCAGGGTGTTGCGCGCCCCGACCGCCAGCCACGGCATGAGGAAGACGTGCATCTGCGCGCTGTGGTAGAGCGGCATGGCGTGCAGGGGCTCGTCGTCGGCGGACAGGTCCAGGCCCACCACGCAGGACAGGTACTCGTGGACGAGCGCCCGGTGGGTCATCATCGCGCCCTTGGGGCGGGAGGTGGTGCCGGAGGTGTACAGCAGCTGCACCAGGTCGGTGTCGCGGACATCGGCGTCCAGTTCGGGCACCGGCCCCTCCAGGCTGTCGGCGAGCAGCGAGCCGGGGCCCTCGCGCAGCTCCAGCACCTGTTCCACGCCGGTCTCGGCGCGCAGCGCGTCCACGGCCGGGCGCAGGGCGGGATCGGTCAGGACGACGGTGCTGCCGGACTGCTCCAGCAGGTAGGCCAGCTCCTCCCCGCGGAGGGCGAAGTTGATCGGCACGTGGACCAGCCCCGCCCGGGCGCAGGCCAGGAACCCGATGAGGTAGGCGTCGGAGTTCCTGCCGTAGGCCGCGACCCTGTCGCCCCGGACGGCGCCGAGGCCGCGCAGGCGTGCGGCGGCGCGGGTGACCGCGGCGTCCAGGTCGGCGTAGGTCCAGTCGCGCCCGCCGAAGACCAGTGCGGTACGCCCCGGGGCGCGTGCCGCGCTGCGCCGGAGGACGTCGTCCACGGTGCTGGATGTCGTCGAACCGGTCATGTGCCGCCTCCCGCCCGCCGGTACGGCCGCTGGAGCCGTCGGCAGCACCCATCCTGTGGCGCACGGGCCGCGCTGGCAACACCCGGCGGGAGATCGGCGCCCTCGCGATCCGGCAGCGCACCCGCTCCCCACGGCCGCGCTCGGCGTCCGCCGCGGCGGGCGGGTCCGGTCGCTGCTCCCGCGCGGTCCCGCCAGCCGGAGGCGGGTCAGCTCTTGAGGAACTCCAGCAGGTCCTGGTTGAACCTGTCCTTGTCGCCCGGTACGAGGGCGATGCCGTGGGAGCCGCCCTCGTAGACCTTCAGGGTCGCTTCCGGGATGATCCGCGCCGACTTGCGGCCGGTGGCGTCGATCGGAACGACCTGGTCGTCGTCTCCGTGCACCACCAGGGTCGGGACGTCGAAGCGGCGCAGGTCCTCGGTGAAGTCGGTGTAGCCGAAGGCGTCCACGCAGCGCACGCCGGCCTCGATGGCCTGGTGCATGGCCATGAACCAGAAGGCGTCCTTGTTGCCCTGCGTGACCTTGTTGCCGGGGCGGTTGGCGCCGAAGAAGCCCTCCGCGGTCTCCCTCCAGAACTGCGAGCGCTCCCGGAGGATGCCGTCCTTGATCCCGGTGAGGATCTCCTCGGGCACCCCCTCGGGGTTGGTGTCGGACCTGAGCATGACCGGCGGGACCGCGGACAGCAGGACGGCCTGGCGCACGCGCCGGGTGCCGTGGCGCCCGATGTAGCGGGCGAGCTCGCCGCCCCCCATGGAGTGGGCCACCAGCGTGACGTCCTGGAGGTCCAGGTGGTTCATGAGGTCGTTGAGGTCGTCCGCGAAGGTGTCGAAGTCGTAGCCGCTCCAGGGCTGGCCGGAGCGGCCGTGGCCGCGGCGGTCGTGGGCGAGGCCGCGGAAGCCGTTGTCGGCCACCCACTTCATCTGGTCCTCCCACGCGTCGGCGTTGAGCGGCCAGCCGTGGATGAACACGACCGGTCGGCCGCTCCCCCAGTCCTTGTAGAAGATCTCGACGCCGTCGCGGGTGGTCACGTAAGCCATGGGAACCGTTTCCTCCTCCTAGTGCGGGCGGGGCGTCACCCCGGGTCGCGCCGTGCTCGCCCTCCGAACGGGGCGCACGGGCCACGACCAGAGTGCCCTCCGCTCCGAACCGCGAAAACCGGGGTTTCCCAAGCATGGGACAGGCTTTGCGAGAGTGCGGCGGCGCCGGGTACCCGGTCCCCTCGCCGCGCCCTTGCCGGGCGGGACCCCACGGCCCTAGGTTGTGCGTTGTCGTGCAACCACCGGGCGGGAGCAGCATGAGGATTCTTGTCGTGGGAGCCGGAGCGGTCGGCGGCTACTTCGGAGCGCACCTGGCCCGGGCGGGCCGCGACGTGGACTTCCTCGTCCGCCCCGCCCGCGCAGCGCTCCTTCGCGAACAAGGTCTGCGCGTGCGCGACGTGCGAGGACGCGTGGAGGCGGTACCGGTCCGCGCGATCACCGCCGACCAGGTGGGACCCGACTACGGCCTGGTGGTCGTGGCCGTCAAGTCGTACGGGTTCGACGACGCCCTCAAGGACCTGTCCCCCGCCGTGGGCCCGCGGACCGCGGTGCTGCCCTTCCTCAACGGCATGCGCCACGTCGACGCCCTGGTGGACCGCTTCGGCGCGGACCGGGTCTACGGCGGCGTGGCCATGGTGATGACGCGCCTGGGCGAACAGGGGGAGATCGTCCAGGTCGGCAACATGGGTCGGCTGATCTACGGACCGCTGGGCGAACACCCCGTCGTCGCGCCGCGGGAGGTGCACGCGGCGCTGGACACCGGGGGTCACACCGCCACCTCCGCCGCCGACATCCGCCAGGAGCTGTGGGACAAGTGGGTGTTCCTGGCGACCCTGGGCGCGTGCACCTGCCTGATGCGCGGCCCCATCGGCCGGGTCAACAGCGCACCGGGCGGCCAGGAGTTCACCGCCGCCGTCTTCGCCGAGGCCATCGCCGTGGCCACCGCCTCGGGCCACCCGCCGGGCGAGGCGGCCCGCGAGAGGGCCGACGCGGTCATCGCCGACACCACGTCCTCGACCACGACCTCCATGTACTGGGACCTGAGCCGCGGCAACCCGGTGGAGGCCGACCACATCATCGGCGACCTGGTCTCCCGGGGCAGGGAGCTGGGCGTGGCCACGCCGCTGTTCTCGCTGGCGTACACGCACCTGAGCGTCTACGGGGCGGGGCGCGGGTAGGCTGCTCCTGTCCGCCGACCGCCCCGGTGGCGCCGGCCCCGCCCGCGGCACACCGGGCGGCCCCTCGGGCCACGGCCCCGGCAC
>NZ_LEKI01000040.1:0-36652 GCF_001029525.1 Nocardiopsis sp. RV163
ACCCGGCCCTCCACCGGGGCGGCCGGTGCGACCCGCGTGGCGGGGGCGGTCGGACCAGGGGGGACAGGATGGACGAGGACGAGTTCACACGCTTCTGGGCGCAGCGGCGGCTGTGCATGCTGGCGTCACCGCGCCCGGACGGGTCCATCCACCAGGTCCCGGTGGGGGCCACCTACGACGCCGAGGCGCGCCTGGTGCGGGTGATCTCATCGGGCAGCAGCTACAAGGCGCGCAACCTCGCGGCCCACCCCGGCGCCAGGGTGTCGGTGTCGCAGGTGGAGGGGCGCGCGTGGTGCACGGTGGAGGGCTCCGCGACGGTCTCCGACGACCCCGAGCGGGTGGCGGAGGCGGTGCGGCGCTACGGCGAGCGCTACAGGACGCCGCGGGAGAACCCGGGCCGGGTGGTCATCGAGATCGCCGTGGAGCGGTTCCTGGGCAACGTGCGTCCGGGCTGAGCGGTCCGGCGCTACCAGCGTCGGCGCACCGTGCCCTTGGGCCCGGCCACAAGGCTCGCGGCCGGGACGTCGTCGGCCACGACCGTCCCGGCCGCCACGACGGCGTCGCGCCCGATGCTGACACCGGGCAGGATCGTCGCACCGGCGCCGATCCACACGTTCTCCGCCACGTCGATGGGCGCTACGCTGAGGAACCGGCGCCGCTCGCCGGGGTCCACCGGGTGGCCCACCGTGATGAACGTGGCCTTCGGGCCGACCATCACGCCCTCGCCCAGCCGGATGCCCGCGTAGTCGAGGAACGTGCAGCCCTGGTTGACGAAGACGCGCTCGGCCAGCTCCAGGCGCAGGCCGTGGTCGGTGTAGAAGGGCGGATAAATCGTCACCCGGGCCGGGAGAACGCGGCCCAGGATCTGCTCGAACAGCGCCGCCCTCCCCTCCTCGTCGTCGAACGGCAGGACGTTGAGGCGGGAGGTCAGCTCCGTGGCCCGCAGCACCCTGCGGCTCATCTCCCGGAACTCCGCGCCCAGGACGCGTTCACCCCTGGCCAGTAGTTCCGGGTCGTGGATCGGCATGAAGCGGTCGTCGGTCATCGGGAGATTGTGGCGCATCCGCCAACGGGTCGGCGGCCACGGGTGCCCCGCCCGGCCCCGGTCGCCTACCGGTCCGCGAGGGCGTCCGCGAGCTCCCCCAGCTTCAGGGAGTTGGCGCCCTTGACGAGCACCACGTCCCCCGCCCGGAGTTCGTACCGCTCCAGCCACTCCCCGGCCTCGGCCCTGTCCGCGACCACCTGACCGCCGGAACCGTACTCTCCCGCGAGCGCGTGCGCCTCCGCCCGGCCCACCGCGACAAGCACGTCGACGCCCAGCGACGCGGCGAGCGCGCCGACCCTGCGGTGCTCCCGCTCCGAGCTGTCGCCGAGTTCGCGCATCTCCCCCAGCAGGGCGATCGTGCGTCCGTTGCTCCCCCGGCCCAGGTGCGCCAGAGCCCGCAGCGCCGCGCTCGTGGAGTCGGTGTTGGCGTTGTAGGCGTCGTTGACCACCGTCACCCCGTCGGGGCGTTCGGTGACGCGCATCCGCCCCTCCGACACCGGCACCGCCGCGGTGAGAGCCCTGCCGATCTGCTCGACGTCCATCCCCGCCGCCCCGGCCACCGCGGCGGCGGCGAGCGCGTTGGGCACCTGGTGCTCCCCCACCACCTGGAGGCGGACCGGGGCCTGCCCGGCCGGGGTGTGCAGGGTGAACGAGGCCCTGCCCCGCCCGTCGAGGACGACGTCGGTGGCGTACACGTCGGCGCCGCGCTCCACCCCGAAGGTGACCACCTCGGCCTTCGTGCGAGCGGACATCGCGGCCACCCGCGCGTCGTCGGCGTTGAGCACGGCCACGCCGCCCTCGGCCGCGGAGGGCAGCGCCTCGACCAGTTCGCCCTTGGCCCTCGCGGTCATGTCCGGGCCGCCGAACTCCCCGGCGTGCGCGGTGCCGACGTTGAGCACGGCCCCGATCCGGGGCGGGGTGACGCCGGTGAGGTAGGCGATGTGCCCCTGGCCGCGGGCGCCCATCTCCACCACCAGGTGGCGGGTGTCGGCGGTGGCCTCCAGCGCGGTGAGCGGGAGACCGATCTCGTTGTTGAACGACCCCTGCGTGAAGACGGTGGCGCCGGCGCGGTCGAGGACCTGGGCGATGAGGTCCTTGGTGGAGGTCTTGCCGGAGGAGCCGGTCACCGCGATCACGTCCAGTTCCGACAGCGCCTCGACGTGGGATCGGGCCCAGGCGCCCAAAGCGGCGAGGGGGTCCCCGACCACCACGGCGGGCAGGCCGAGCGGGCGGGCGGCGAGTACCGCGACCGCCCCGGCCTCGACGGCGGACGGGGCGAAGTCGTGTCCGTCGCGGCCCTGCCCGGGCAGTGCGGCGAACAGGTCCCCGGGGATTGCCTCGCGGGAGTCGAAGGCGACCCCGGTCACCTGGGTCTCGGGGTCGGCGTCGGTGACCCGGCCGCCGGTGGCGGCGGCGATCTGGGCGAGGGACGAGGGCTGCACGTGACCTCCGGAATACGCTCGGCTCTGGGGTTCGACCGTACCGGGGAAGGCCGGGCGAGACCGTGATTTCGGGCCAGGAAGCGGCCGCCGATCGTCACGGACCCGGGGCGAGGGCGGGCACGGGGCACCGCCGGTCCGCCTCAGCTCGCGGGCGCGCGCGGCGCGAGCGAACGCCCCGCTCCCGCCGCGCGGGCGGGAACGGGGTGCGGCCGGAACCCGGAGGGCGGGCTACTTCACGGCCGTGTCCGCGATCCAGTCGGCGTAGTTCGCCGTTTCGGTGAAGACCCACGGTCCCACGCAGGAAACGTTCTCGTCGTAGTCGCCGTCACGGCTGGTGAGGCCGACCAGCTCCCAGTCGCCCTCCTCACCGCGGATCATGGGGCTGCCGGAGTCGGCCGAGCAGACCTGCGCCTCCTCGGTGGGGTGTTCGGAGCACAGCTCGCCGTCGATCTCCGCGCAGCGGTCGTCGGGCACGATCTCGGTGTCGAGCTGCTGCAGGAACTCCGGCTTGGGCACCTGGCCGAGGTCGTCGGCCACGCCCCAGCCGAGCGCGCGCACCGCCGTACCCGGTTCCGGCGGGTCCTGGGCGAGGCGGACGGGGGTCTGCTCCACCGGGGAGTCCAGTCTGAGCAGTGAGATGTCCTTGCGCACCAGGAGGAACGAATTGGGGTAGTCGGGATCGTCGCTGACGTCCTCCGCCTCGTAGTCCGGGTGCTGTACCACCTCGACGACCTCGCGTTCGCTGCCGCCCTCCCCCAGGTGGTTGCTGCCCACCCGCACGGAGATGCTCTCCGACCCCCCGAGCAGGTCGAAGTCGGAGCAGTGGGCGGCGGTGAGCACCCACTGCTCGGCGATCAGCGAACCCCCGCAGTAGTGGTGGCCCCCGTCGTCGAACAGCGCGGTCACGAACGGGTACTCCTCGGTGGCGTCGGCCCCGCCGATGACGGCGGACGCGGGCGCGGCCAGCGTCAGCGGGCCGAGCAGCGACGCGGCTCCCACCGCCCCCGCGACCGCCACCGTGCGCCTCCGGCTCCGTCCGTTCCGGTTCCCGCTGCTGTCGGCCATGTCCGTCCCGTCCCTTCGGTCGTGCGTGTGACCACGCCGCTGTGCGCCGTCGCACACGAACCTAGGGGGGCCGTCCCCGCCGGGGCATCGACCGCGAGGACCAACCCGTCCCCCTACGAAACGCCGATCGCCGGAGCCGACCCCCTACGAAAGTCGCCCGTCGCGCGGGACCTTTCGCCGCCGCGCGGGCGGCCAGCGGATCGGCTGTCGTCCGCTTCCGGACGGGCCGCCCGACCGGGAACGGCGGGCGCGGCGGCCCGGAGCGTCTATGACCGGCCCGCCTGCTCCCGGACCGGAGAGTCGGCGGAGGCGGCGTCGCGGCCCGCGGCGCGCGCCCCGGAGGCGACCGCCACCAGGCAGGCCAGGCACACCGCGGCCACCGCGGCCAGCGACACCGTGTAGGGCGCGACGGGCAGCAGCACGGCCAGGAGGGTGGGCAGCAGGAAACCGGTGTAGGCCAGGGAGTAGTAGACCCCGGTCAGACCGGCCAGGTCCCGGGGCGTGGCCAGGGCCTGGACGTGCAGCAGCCCCGCCACGACGCAGACGCCGTAGGCCGCGCCCAGGACCAAGGCCACCAGCAGAGCCGGGACGGGGTGGGCCAGCAGGGCCGCGAACACGGCCAGGACCATCCCCGCCGACATCAGCGACAGGCCCACCACCAGGGCGCGCCCGCCCGTGCGCCGGTCGATCCAGGGCACGAGGTTCTGCACCGCCGCGCCCGCGCCCAGGGTGAGCACCGTCAGGGCGGTGGCGTACAGCGTGGTCCAGTCCCCCAACCGGTCCTGGGAGATCGCGGGCATGATCGCGTAGGCCACGCCGGAGGCGGCGAACACCCAGGGGGCGGCCGGGATCACCAGGCGGGTGAACCGGCGGTGCCCGGCGGACGGGACGCGCAGGTCGCGCCACCACACCTGGGAGGTGCGCCGCTCCCGGGGCAGCGACTCCGGTGCCGTGGCCGCCACGACCAGGGCCGCGGTGCCGAGCGCCGCGTGCACCAGGTAGGGGGTCAGCGCCGGGGCCGGTCCCCACTGGGCGAGCAGGCCGGTCACCGCGGCGCCGGTGCCGAAGCCCAGGGTGAGGGTCAGGGAGGGTCGGCGCGCCCCCGCGGTGGCCCCGCCCGGTGGTCGAAGGGCGGCGCGGACAGCTCCTTCATCCAGCTCGTGCCCACGGACATGGCCACCCCCACCCCGGCTCCGGCCAGGGCCCGGCCCGCGCACAGCAGCCCGAAGAAGGGCAGCCCGGCTGCCAGCAGGGCGCTTCCGAGCAGGGCCAGGACCATCCCGGCCAGGAGCACCGGCCTGCGGCCGTGCCGGTCCGACAGGGCCGAGGCCAGCAGCAGGCCGGGGACGAGACCGGCGACGTACATGCCCAGCAGCAGGTTGGCCTGCCACACGGCGTAGCCGCCCAGATGCTCGTACAGGTGCAGCAGCGGGGTGAAGTGGTTGCCGCCCCAGGCCATGAGGAACACCGCCGGAACGGTCCTGAGCCAGGGTGCCCCCGCGCGCGTACGGGTGCTCACGGGCGGTCCCCGTCGGTGAAGTGGCCGTACTCGATATGGGAGCGCACCAGCGCGGAGAACCCCTCCGCGTCCCCGGCCAGGGCGCGCGCGGTCAGCCCCTCGTGCTCGCGCAGGAAGGTCTCCAGCCGGGGCGGGTTCTCGGTGACGGCGAGGTAGGTCAGCCGGGCCCAGCGCGGCCCGAGGGTGTCGAGCAGCTCGGCCACGACGTGGTTGCCCCCGCTCTGGATGACGCGGGCGTGGAAGGCGTAGTCCGCCCCGGCGAAGTCCAGGACGTCGTGGGACTCCAGCGCGGCGCGCTGGCGGGCCAGGATCGCCTCCAGGTCGGCCGCCAGCCCGGTCTCTTGGCCGGTCGCCGGTCCGCTCCCCCGCCCCGGGTCCGCGGCCAGGGCGCGCACGGCCTCGACCTCCAGCATCGCGCGCAGCGCTAGCAGGTCACGGCGCTCCCTCGGGGTGGCCTCGGAGACGACCGCGCCCTTCTTGGGCAGCAGGCGCACCAGGCCCCAGGAGTGGAGGCGGAGCATGGCCTCCCGGGCGGGGGTGCGGCTGGCGCCGTGGGCGGCGGCCAGGTCGGTCTCGGTGAGCAGGGTTCCGGCGGGATGCCGGCGTTCGATGACGGCGCGCGCGGTGTCGGCGGCCAGGCGGTGGCTCAGCGGCGATCGGTCGTCGGGGCGCTCCCAGGGGAGCGCGGGCAGCGCGGACATGGACCCAGCGTAGGTGATGCATGCATTGATGCATGCATCAGGGGGTTCGGGCCGGGTGGAGCCGGAACGCGGTGGCTCTCACCTGCGCTCCGACGTCCGCGCGGCTTCCAGACCGGAGGAAACGGGAGGGGGTGCGGCGGCCGGAACACGGCGCCCGGCGCGCACACCGTTCGCGACGACCAGGACCTCGGCCAACTCGTGGGTGAGGATGACCGCCGCCAGACCCAGCACCCCGAACGCCGACAGCGGGATGAGGACCAGCAGGATCGCCCCCGACGACAGCAGGCTCTGGAGCATGATCCGCCGGGCCCGGCGGGCGTGGGCCAGGGCCCGGGGCAGCGCCCGCAGGTCCTCGCCCATGAGGGCGACGTCGGCGGTCTCGATCGCCACGTCGGTGCCCATGGCGCCCATGGCCACCCCGGTGTCGGCGGTGGCCAGGGCGGGGGCGTCGTTGACGCCGTCGCCGACCATCGCCACCGGCCCGTGGCGGCGCAGAGCGCTGACCAGGGCCGACTTGTCCTCGGGACGCAGGTCTGCGTGGACCTCGTCGACGCCGACCCGCGCCGCCAGGGCGCGGGCGGTGCGCTCGTTGTCGCCGGTGAGCACCACGGTGCGCACGCCCATGCGGTGCAGGGCGGCGACCGCCTCGGCGGCCTCGCCGCGCGGCTCGTCGCGGATCGCGACGGCGCCGACCAGGCGGCCGTCGGCCTCGACCAGGACGGTGGTGGCGCCCTGTTCCTGGAGCCGGGCCACCTCCGGCGCCAGCGGCCCGGGGTCGACGTAGCCGGGCCGGCCGAGCCGCAGGGGCGCGCCGTCGGCCGAGGTACCGGTCAGGCCGTTTCCGGCCACAGACGCCACGTCCCGGGCGGGTGCGGGGTCGGGGTGGGCGGCCAGGATCGCGGCGGCCAGCGGGTGTTCGCTGCGCGCCTCCAGCGAGGCGGCCAGAGCCAGGACCTCCTCGCGGGTGCGCCCGCGCACGGGCACGACGGCCACCACGGCGGGCGCGTTGCGGGTCAGGGTGCCGGTCTTGTCCAAGGCGACCACACGCACCGTCGCGAACGCCTCCAGGGCGGCCCCGCCCTTGACCAGCACACCGGACCCGCTCGCCGCGCCGATCGCGGAGACCGCGGTGACCGGGACGGCGATGGCGAAGGCGCACGGGGAGGCGGCCACCAGCACCACCAGGGCGCGCTCGACCCACACGCCCGGGTCGCCGAACAGGGAACCGGCGGCGGCGATCAGGGCCGCGGCGACGAGGACGCCGGGCACCAGGGGGCGGGCGATCCGGGCGGCCAGGCGCTGGGCGGCGCCCCTGCGCGCCTGCTCGCGTTCGACGACGCGCACGACGCGGGCCAGGGAGTTGTCGGCCACCCGGGCGCCGACCTCGACCTCCAGGGCCCCGTCGCCGTTGACGGTACCGGCGAACACCTCAGTGCCCTCGACGGCCTCGACGGGGACGGACTCACCGGTGACGGTGGAGGTGTCCACGGTGGAGCGGCCCGCGCGGACGGTGCCGTCGGTGGCGATGCGCTCGCCGGGCCGGACCAGGAGCAGGTCCCCGACGACGAGTCCGGCGGGGTCCACGGCGGCCTCGCGGCCGTCGCGCAGCACGGTGGCCCGGGGCGGGACCAGGTCGAGCAGTGCGCGCAGGCCGTGGCGGGTGCGGGCCACGGCGTGGTCCTCCAGTGCCTCGGCCAGTGAGAACAGGAAGGCGAGCATGGCGGCCTCACCCACCTCGCCGAGCAGGACGGCTCCGGCCATGGCCACGGTCATCAGCGTGCCCACGCCCAGCTTCGCGCGGACCAGTGCGCGCAGGGTGCCGGGGACGAAGGTCCGCCCGCCCGCCGCGATCGCCCCCGCGAACAGCGCGGTCGGCACGACGGGGGCCTGGGTGAGCCACTGCGCGGTCAGCCCGGACAGCCACAGTGCGCCTGCCAGGCCCGCCCACCGGACGGTGGCCGAGTCCCACCAGGCGCCCGGCGCCTCCTCCGGTTCCGGGGCGTCCGCGCCGCAGGTGGGGTCGCCGCAGCCGTCGTCGGCGACCGCCCCGGCACCGGCGCGGCCGCCGTCGGAGGCAACGTCGGCGGTGAACGCCCCGGGGCGTCTGCGGGCGTCGCCGCCCGAGCAGGTGACCGGGGAGGGAGTCCGGGACACGGGCGCGTGGTTCGGGTTCGGCGTCGGGCGGCCCCGGCGGGGTCCGGGCGCCCCGCCGTCGCCGCAGCAAGGGTCGGACACGGGTCAGCCCTCTCTCACGACGGTTTCGGGGTCGGGCAGCAGCAGTGCCAGCAGCGCGCGTCCCGCGTCGGTGAGGCGGTACATGACGAGCTTGCCCTCGCGCCGGGAGGAGGCCAGGCCGGCGGCGCGGAGCTGGCGCACATGGTGGGAGACGAGGTTCTGCGAGGCGGAGCAGACCCAGGCCAGGTCGCACACGCACAGTTCGTCTCCGACCGCCAGCGCGCGGGCGACGCGCAGCCGGGTGGGGTCGGCCAGGGCCCGGGCCCGGTCGGCGGCGGACCGGACGTCCCCGTCGGCGGGCACGCGGGCGCGGACCGCCTCGGCCTGGGGCAGGTCGAGGCAGAGGAGTTCACAGGAGTCGGAGGACATACCAACAAACTAACGCTCGTTGATATGTTGGAGCAACAGGGGCCCGTTCCGACCCGGAGCGCCTCACCCAGCGGCGCCGGGCGCGGGGCGGCGGCCGCAACGCCCCGAACCCCTGCCCGGCCCCGGCGGTCCGCCTCGGAGCGCGACGGGACAGAGTGCGTCAGGAGGAGCCTCAGCGCACTCCAGTGCCGGTCGGGCAGATCCCCCCGGTGGTCGGAGTGCGGCGTGTGAAGGGCCCGGCGCAGGCGGTTGGCGGACACCAGGTCCTTGGCGGGCGTTGCGCACGACGGCGGGCTTGTCCATCGCGTCCGGCGTCCGCTGTACCGAGGGCCGCACGGCCGGGACCGGAGGTTCGGCGGAGCGGGCGCGGGCGCCGGAGGCGGTCCCCGTATAGGCCGGAAGCCCCGCCTGCTCAGGTGTCACACGCGCTCGCCTGCTGACCAGGAACCCGCGCACGGTCTTCCTGTCCGTGACACCAGGCCAGGCAGGACCCGCCGGAAGGCGGCAGGCCCTGCCAGACCCCCTCAGACGAAGGTCCGGCGGGGTCAGGCCGCCGTTCAGTGGAAGAAACCGGCCACGCCCCGGCCCGCCGCGGCGGCGGTCCTGCACCAGTCCACGCAGGACTCGGCGGCGCTCAGGACGGAGGGGTCGAGCGCGGCCCTGCGCTCGTCGGCGGCGGCCTCCCACTGTTCGAGGGCCTTGCGGCACTCGGCGGGGCTCCACTCGCCGTAGCCCGGCAGGTGGTCGGGCGCCGGGATCGGCGAGGGGGCGCCGCCGAAGCCGAACTCCTCGACGCCGACGGCGGTCACGCCCAGTGCGTTCAGGCCCGCGTCGACCGTCTCCAGCCACCCGGACCTCATCGGGGAGAAGTCGTTGTTGAACAGGGCGCGGCCGTGGAACTCACAGATCCACTTGTACGCGTAGCCGTACATGGTGCCGTGCCGGTCGTCGAAGGGCCCTCCCTCGATGACCGCGCGGATCGCGTCGCGGATGCCGGGGCCGCCCGCGTCGACGACGTGGTCGAACCGGGTGTCGAAGTCGGCCAGGTGCTGCTTGAACCGGCCGCCGATCATGCGGCGCAGCTTGTCGTCCCCCGACCCGACGGAGCCGTGCAGGACGTCGAGGTCGACCACGTAGGTCGTCAGCGCGTAACTCATGGCGGGACACTATCGGCGGCCGAGGACACCGGCTGCCGCAGGATGGCGCGCGGCCTGTCCGGCGCGACCCAGCGGAAGTCGCTGAAGTAGACCTCGTGGTGCCCGCCGACCACGCGCAGCCCGTCGCCGGGGACGAACTCGTGGTGCGTCCGCCGGAGCGCGTCCGCCTCGTCGCCGGAGGTGCCGACGTGCGGCGTCTGCGCGCAGCGGCCCTCGGACAGCGTCTCCGCGCGGACGTCGCCGAGGCGCGCGGGGCTGTTCCTCGCGGCGACCTGCTCCACGGCGGCGGCGGACACGTCCTCGTCGATCCCGGCCGGGACCATGACCGTCATCGTCCGTTCCCGCCGCGACTTGTCGCGCGCCGCCGTGCAGGCGTCCGTGTCCTGGGCCCACCACGGACCCTCCAGAGGCGTGGCCACGTAGTCGCGCCCGAGGTCGCGCTCGCCGGCGAACTTGAGCTCGCGGGCCACCGGGTAGAGCGCCTCGGCCGCCTCGGCGAAGGCCGGTGAGGTGTCGGGGTCTCCGCGGCCGTCGGCCGTGAGGCAGCCCAGGTCCGGCACGTGCGTGGTCCGGAACCGGCCCCGCCGCGCAACGGAGGCACTCGCGCGCAGGGACGCGGCGGAGCCCTCTCCGCGGCTGTTCGCCTCGCGCGCCCAGAGGTGCGTCAGGAGGCGGTCACCGCGGCGGCGCCCGCGGTTGCCTGCTTTGACGTACCGCTGCCGCTCCGCCGCGCATCCGCGCCTGCGGCACCCGGAACAGCACCCGTGGCCCCTCGGGGCCGAACCGGGGTGCGCCCACCGGCACCGCGTGTCGGGCCTCGCACGCGTCGGTTCCGGCGGCAGTTCGCGGCATCCGCGGCCGTGGTCGTGCGGCGCCACAGCTCCGTGCTCGCGCTGGCGCACCCGCAGCGGTTCGGTCCTGTCCGTACGGGACATCCCGTTCCTTCCGGGACCCGCCGCCGCGGTGGCGGCCGGGCCCGCCGATCAGGCAGCGGACCGCTCCCGCGGCACCGACCGTCAGCCGCCGGTGCGGGGAACCGTCACCACCCACAGGAAGTCGACCGCGTCCGAGGCGGACTCGAACGTGTGACCGGAGCCGCTCCCGATCCGCGCCGACTCGGCCTCGCCCACCGACAGGTCGCCCGAAGCCGACCGGACGCGGAGGCTGCCGCGCAGCACGTGCGCCAGGGAGTCGGGAGCGCCCTCAGCCGGAGCCGCCCGGTAGCCGTCGTCCCCGGCGATGTGCCACTTCCACAGCTCGACAGACACCTGGGGCGTCTCGGTCGCCTTGAGGAGGTAGGCCCAGCTCCCGTTCGGGGTCGACCAGACCTCGATCCCGTCGGGCGAGGGATCCGGGAGCAGTCCGACGAGCGCCGGGAACGTCGTCCCGAGCGCGGCGGCGATCCGGTCGACCGTCGCGAGGCTGGGATTGGCCTGGCCGAGTTCGATCTGGGTGAGCATGCGCCGGCTGACCCCGCTCAGCCCGGCGAGCCCCGTGACGCTCAGCCCCGCCTCCGACCGCAGTGAGCGGATGCGCCTGCCCACGAGGACGGCCACCTCGGGTCGTATCCGTTCGGGCACGCGTCCTCGCTCCGCAGTTCCGTCGACGGTCACACCAGTGAGCACTATACTGCCCATCGTCTGCCCTGCTCGGCTCCGGGCCGACCCCCCACGGTGCGCGAGCGCGAGGATGAGAGGCCCTGATGGCACGGATCCAGGCGAGGCCGCCCGGGCGGGACACCGGCGCGTCGCGCTCCCGGCTCGACGTCGTGCGCTGGCAGGTCGGGTACGGGATGTTCGGCGTGCCCCAGGCCGCCGCACCCATCGCCTTCGCCCTGCTCGCCCTCCCCATCACCGGCACGGCCGAGTCCGGCGCGGCGCTGGTCTTCACCATGACGGCCGTACAGGTGCTCGGCGCCGTCCCCGTGTCCCGTATGGGCCGCCGGTTCAACGGTGTCGACTACCTGCGCGCGCTCATCGCCGTCCGGACGCTCGCGCTCGCCGCCGTCACCGCGCTGGCGGCGGCGCAGGCCCCCTTCGGGCTGCTACTGGTCGCGGTCACCGCGGCGGGGGCCGTCAACGGCGCCGCGTACGGCTACCAGCGGCTCCTGCTCAACCACCTCGTGGAACCGTCCGGGCTCCCCCGCGCGCTGGGCGTGGCCGCGACGCTGAACGAGGTCGGTTTCGCGCTGTCGCCCGTGCTCGCCTCGGTGCTCGGCGCCGCCTCCCCCGTCTGGGCCATGGCGGCGGTCACCGCGCTGGGCGCGGGCCCGCTGCTCCTGATGCCGCGCGTGCCCGGGGCACGCGGGCCGCAGGGCGGCGGGGCGCCCCGCGTACGGACACCGGTACCCCGCGCGGTGTTCCTGTGGCTGTTCTGCGCGACCGCGAGCGCGGGGGCGGTCGCGGCCGTCGAGGTCGGAGCGGTCTCCTTCGCGCTGTCCTTCGGGCTCGAACCGGGCTGGGCCTTCCTGTTCGCCCTCGTGCTGTGCGCGGGCTCGGTCGCGGGCGGGGTCTGGGTGAGCGTGCGCAACCGCATGCCCGCCCCCTGGCAGGTCGTCGCCTTCCTCGCGGCTACCACCGCGGGCTCCGGGCTGGTCCTGGCGGGCGGGCACCTCTCCCTGACGCTCACCGGCGCGGCCGTCATCGGGCTCTTCCTGCCGATGCTGGGCACGTTCTACTCGCTCGCCCTGGACGGGCTCGCACCGCCGGACCGCCGCGCGGAGATGTTCGCGCTCCTGCGCACCGCGAGTTCGCTCGGCATCATCGCGGTGAGCGGCCCGCTCGCCCTCCTCGGTCTGCGGGCCGCCCTCGTGGGCAGCTTCGCGCTCCTGCTGGTGGCGTCCTCCCTCGCGGTGGCGCACCGCGCGCGCCCTCGCCGCGCCTCGGCCCCGCCGACAGCGCCCGACGGAGCGTGAGGCCACCGCAGCCGGACCCGGAGCGACCGGTTTCCTCCTCCCATCCCCCGACAGCCGACCCCTTGAGGGCGCGGGCCGCACGGCCCGCGCCCTGCCCACCGGCGGCACGCCCGCCCCACGGCCGCCGGGGGCGCGGCGGCCCGTGCGCGGCTCCGGGAAATCGCCCCCGCCGGGAACTACCCCGACATCCGGGACGACCCGACAGGAGGAAACCGTCACGCAACGAGGAGAGCGGCCCCATGGGACAGGAAGACAGCGCGCCCCCGCAGGACGGGACGCGCGCGGAGCCCGGACGGCGCGGCACCTGGGCGGCACTGCGCCCCCTGGTGCTGCGCCTGCACTTCTACGCGGGGGTGCTCGTCGCCCCCTTCGTACTGGTCGCCGCCGTGTCGGGACTGCTGTACGTGTGGACGCCCCAGATCGAGCAGGCGGTCTACGCCGAGCAACTGCGGGTGGAGCCCTCCGGTGAACCGATCCCGCTCCACGCCCAGGTGCGCGTCGCCCAGGAGGAGCTGCCGGGCGCCGAACTCGACGCGGTGCGACCGGCCACCGACGCGGAGGACTCCACCCGGGTGCTGTTCGACGTGCCGGGGCTGGAGGCCAGCCACAGGATGACGGTGTTCGTCGATCCGTACGGCGGCGAGGCGCTGGGGGTGATGCAGACCTACGGCACCAGCGGTGCCCTCCCGGCCCGCACGTGGGTCGACACCCTGCACCGCAGCCTGCACCTGGGCGACGTCGGACGCCTGTACAGCGAGCTGGCGGCGAGCTGGATGTGGGTGGTCGCCCTGGGCGGCGTCGTCCTGTGGGCGGCGCGCAACCGGCGCCCGCGCGCGGGCCTGCGCCGCCTGCTGCTGCCCGGCGCGGGCACCCCCCGGGGGCGGTCCAGGTCGGTCTCGCTGCACGGAGCCACCGGCCTGTGGCTGCTGGTGGGCCTGCTGTTCCTGTCGGCGACGGGGATGACGTGGTCGCAGTACGCGGGGGCCAACATCAGCGACCTGCGCGAGCGGCTGGACTGGAGCACCCCAGCGGTGTCCACGGAGGCGCCGGTGGCCTCGCCCGGGGTGGACGCGGGTGTGGACGCCGTCCTCGCCAGTGCGCGCGAGGCGGGCCTGGACGGCCCCGTCGAGGTGGCCCTGCCCGAGGACCACGCCTCCCCCTACGTGGTGAGCCAGATCGACCGGAGCTGGCCGACACGGGTGGACTCGGCGGCCGTGGCCCCGGACACCGCCGAGGTCACCGACGTGGTCCGCTTCGCCGAATACCCGGTCATGGCCAAGCTGAGCCGGTGGGGGATCGACGCCCACATGGGTGTGCTGTTCGGCGTGCCGAACCAGCTGGTGCTGTCCGCGCTGGCCTCGGGGCTGATCGCCGTCATCGTGCTGGGTTACCGCATGTGGTGGCAGCGGCGCCCCACCCGGTCCCGCGCACTGGGTGTGGGGCGCCCCTACCCGCGCGGCTCCTTCGCGGCCCTGCCCCCGCTGTCCAAGGTCGCGGCGGTGGCGGTCCCGGCCCTGGTCGGCTGGGCGGTGCCGCTACTGGGGGCCTCGCTGCTGGTGTTCCTGGCCGTGGACGCCGTCCTCGGGTGGCGGGCCCGCTCACGCGCCTCGGGGGGCTCCGCGCCGGGCGACGGCGGGCAGGCCGGGCCCGAGTCCGCGGGCGCGGAGCCCGTGACGGGCGGGCAGGGGTCCGCCTGACCCGTGGACCAGGGGCGCCGAGGGGCGGTCGCCGCGCAGGGCGGCGGCCGCCCCGGACCGACACGGAGCGGCGGGCTCAGTGGTGGTGCTCGTGCCCGGAACCGCCCTCCCCGCTCCGCGCGGTCATCGGCTCCACCGGAACGGTGACCTCCAGTTCCTCCTCGCTGGCGAAGGAGAGGGCGACGGCGACCTCGTCCCCGACGGCCGGGGCCTCGGGCAGGTCGTTGACCATGACGTGGTGGCCGCCCCCGACCAGGGTCGTCGCCCCCCGGCCGGAACCGGGATCTCCTCCACGGCCCGCACGCGGGCGCCCCGGAGTCGGCGGTCTCGGTGCTGCACACCCTACCGGCGCCTCGGCTTCTGACCGCCCCCCGTCGCGCACCGGCTCGCGCGTGATCACCGGGGGCGTCCGTAGCGTTCGCTTTCCATTCATTGCAACTCCCGAGGCGAGTTCTGTTGCGTTAAATTCAGAGCCATTGCAATGATTTACCTGCATTCACCTGCGAAAATGAGTTTACCCCGCGAAGCTTCCGTTGCAAAAATTGCAAACGCAACGTAGCTTTTCCACTGCCAGAAACACCGGGCAGCGCCAACGGCGCACCGGAGGGAAAAGCACCGAACCGCTTTCAGGGGCAACGGCGCCACGGAACCCGGCATCCGCGACGCCGCCTACCGCTGCGGCCCCTCCCCCCACTCCCACCGCGTCACCGCTTCGAAGGAGCACACCACCATGTCCCTCACACCCGCCGAGCAGGACCGCCCGGAACTGCACAGGACCATGCAGGAGATCGTCGACTCCGGCTTCGTCGGAATGCAGCTGCGCGTACGCGACGAGCGCGGCGAGTGGGTCGGCAGCGCCGGGGCGCGCAGGCTGGGCGAGCCGGAGCCGCCGCCGACCGACGGGCACTTCCGGATCGGCAGCGCCACCAAGAACTTCGTCGCGACCACGGTGCTCATGCTGGTGGCCGAGGGCGGTATCGGACTGGAGGACCGGGTGGCCGACCACCTGCCCGGGTTCGGGCTGGACCGGCGGATCACGGTGCGGATGCTGCTCCAGCACACCAGCGGGGTGTTCAACCACACCGGCGAGGTATACGAGGACGGGACGTTCGCGCCGGGGATCACCTGGTCGGGCCGGGAGTGGGTGGAGGACCGGTTCCGTACCTACCCGCCGGAGGAGCTGGTGCGGCTGGCGCTGTCCAAGCCGTACCGGTTCGAGCCGGGGACGGACTGGAGCTACGCCAACACCAACTACGTGCTGGCCCGGCTGCTGGTCGAGCGGGTCACCGGCCGCTCGCTCGCCGAGGAGACGCGGCGGCTGATCCTGGGCCCGCTCGGGCTGACGGGCACCGTGGTGCCGACCACCCGGACGGAGGTGCCCGAGCCGCACGCCCACGCCTACTACCGGTACGAGGAGGAGGGCCGGGAGAGGACGGTCGACGTCACCCGGCAGAACCCCTCCTGGATCTCCAGCGGCGGTGACATGATCTCGACCACCCGGGACCTGAACACGTACTTCTCCGCGCTGATGGGCGGCAGGCTCCTGCCGACCGAGCTGCTGGAGCAGATGCGCACGCCGGAGGAGAAGGTCGGCTACGGCCTGGGGGTGTTCGTCCAGGAGGTCGACGGCCGGACCCTCTTCCACCACAACGGCGGCATCGCGGGCTCGGCGGCGCTGATGTACGCCACGGCCGACGGCGGCAGGACCCTGACCGCCTCACTGACCTACGTGGACGACGCCGGGCTGTCCCTGGCGCAGACGTTCCAGGAGACGACGCGGCGGCTCGTCGAGGAGGTGTTCGGCGGCGGGCGCTCGGCGGCGGAGGGCCAGCGGTGAGCAGGACGCCGGGGCGGCGCAGCCGACGGTCTGAGCACCTCGGAGCCGCGACCGCTGAGGGCGGACTCCTGTTCCGTCCGGACGGCCACGCAACCCGAGCCGTCGGCGGAGCGGCCGACGGCGCCGTGCCCGCGCGGAGCACTCGGATGCCTCACGGGCTTCCCGGTGCCGCCGCACCGGCCGCGGGGCCGGGCAGGGGCTGGACGACCCGCTTTCCGGAGGGCGGCCCCCGTGGCGCCCTCCGGAAAGCGTTCGGGGTCCTCAGCCCCGGGCGGGTCCGCGCTCGCCCACGTCCTCGCGCAACTGCTGCAGGGTGTTCTTCAGCAGCCGGGAGACGTGCATCTGGGAGTAGCCCATTCGGTCGGCGATCTCGGTCTGGGTGTGGTCGCCGAAGAAGCGCAGATTGAGGATCTCGCGCTCGCGCTCGGGCAGGCGGGCCAGGACGGGCTTGAGCGACTCGCGCTGCACGACCCGCTCCAGGCCCTCGTCCTCGCTGCCCAGGTGGTCCTCCAGACGGGAGCCCTCCTGGCCGTCGGAGTCGGAGGAGTCGGGGGCGTCCAGCGAGAGGGAGCGGTAGGACTCCGAGGCCTGGACGAGTTCGACGACCTCCTCCTCGTCAAGCCCCAGCTCCTTGGCGATCTCGGCGTTGGTGGGGACGCGCGCGTGGGTCTGCTGGAAGGTGTTGAGCACCTGGCGCAGCTTGATCCGGTTCTCCTGGTGGCGCCTGGGGACGCGGATCGCCCAGGTGTGGTCGCGGAAGTGCCGCTTGATCTCACCGGTGACCGTGGGCATGAGGTAGGAGATGAAGGGTTTGCCGCGGTCGGGCCGGTAGCCGTGGATGGCCTTGACCAGGCCGACCATGGCGGTCTGCTTGAGGTCCTCCAGCGGTTCGCCTCGGCCGTTGTAGCGGCGGGCGAGCTTGTTGACCAGCGGCTGGTAGCGGACCACGACCTGCTCGCGCAGTCTGACCGCGCGCGGGTCGTCGCCGTCCAGGCCCTGGAGTTGGGCGAGGAGTTCCTCGACCGGGATTTCCTTTCCCCGGGAGGACGTGCGCCTCCTGGAGGTGAGGGTCGTGTGCTCGGTGTCGCTCTGCGACACGGTGTCCTGGTTCAGCGTGGTGGACAAGAGGAAACCCCCGGTGCTCTGGTCCTGTGTGCTCCTGACTGATCTGCCTCGGCAGACACCGGTGCGCCGCCCCGTCGGCGACCGCAGTTCGGGTGCTGCGGCCCGGCGGGCGGCACCGGTGCGACCACTACCGTTCCCACAGAAACCGCTTCAATAGCTGTGGGACCGAACTTTTGTTGTCGCACGACAAATATACACGTCAGAGCACCTGAAACAGGCCGTACGCGGGGCCGCCGCACCCGTGGGCGACGCCCCCGAGCCCGCGAACCGGCGGTCGTTCCCCGCCCACCCGACACGCGGGGGCGCCACGTCCTCCGCCCGCCGCGGCCGGTGGACCGCCGTCAGTCGAGGAGGGCCGTCGCCTCGACCTCGACGAGCACGTCGGGTTCGAAGAGGTAGTCCACGCCGATGAGCGACGAGGGCGGCAGCGGCGTCGGGAGGCCGACCTCCTCGGCCGCCTCGGCGACACCCGCCATGAAGGCGTCGATCTTGCCGGGCTCCCACGCCGTGACGTAGAAGGTCAGCCGCAGGACGTCGTGGAACGTCGCCCCCGCCCCGGCCAGGCCCGCCGCGGTGTTGCGCAGCACCTGGGCCACCTGTCCGGCGAGGTCGCCCGGGGCCACCGGGGTCGCGTCGGCGCGGCGGGCGACCTGTCCGCTGACGTGCACGTGGCGGGTACCGGTTCCGACGGCGACGTGGTGGTACGGGGTGGGCTGCATCATGCCCTCGGGGGTGAAACGCTGAACGGCCATTTCCTGTGTCCTCGCTACTGGTACCTACTTGGTCTAATGTTGATACCTGGTATCAAGAAGAAACTTCAACGAAACCAGGTGTCATGACGGATACCGGGCAGGCAGCCCACGACGACATCGGGATCACCGCGCCGCACCGCGAGCTCCTCAACCAGATCCTGGACAAGTGGTCCATGGAGGTGCTCAACGTGCTCTGCGAGCGCCCCTCGCGCTTCAACGAACTGCGCCGCGCGATCCCCTCGGTGACCCAGAAGTCGCTCACCGCGACCCTGCGCCGCCTCGAACGCAACGGCATCGTGCACCGCGCGGTGGTCGGCTCGCGGCCGGTCGCCGTCGAGTACCGGATCACCCCGCTGGGCAAGACCCTCCGGCACCCGGTGGACGTGCTGCTCGACTGGATCTCGGCGCACACGCCCGAGATCGAGCGGGCACGCGAGCGCTTCGACCTCGAACAGGACGGCGGCTGACACCCGCGGCGGCCGCGGCCCTGTTCAGGCCCTGTGTCGGGCTGGGGTGTCCACTTCGGAAGTGCCGGGTGCGAAAGTACGTGTTCCGACGGCTCGACAGCGCCGGGCGCCTCCGCGCGGGTCCGGACGGCGGTCGGCGGCGCCTCCGCGCGCGGGGGCTGGCCGACCGCCTCCGAGAACCCGGCGTGGACCGTCACGAGAGCCACAGGGTGACCGCGAGCGACCCGAGGAGGGCGGCTCCGGCGAGGACCTGCCTCGTCAGGTGGGCGTCGTACAACTGCGGGGCGGTGCGCGTGGAGAGCAGCAGGTACCCGTCACAGGAGCTCGCGACGAGTGTCTCCCCGTTCCACTCGTAGGCGGTTCCGTTGACCAGCAGACGGGTCCCGGGCGCGACGGTCCATTCACGGTAGGAGCGGCCGGAGCTCGAATGCGCGTGCTCGGGCCGCAGCTCCCGCCTCGCCTCCGCCCTGCCGAAAGCGCCCTCCGCCAGGGGGTCCACCACGAAGGATTCGTGGGTGAGGTCGACCTTGTCCGTGACGGCCCCGCGGGGGTGGCACCACGCGCTCCCCGTCCTGTCCTGGAGCCGGAAGGGCGCCTCGCTCTGCTCCTCGTGGAGCAGGGTCACGCGGAGGCGTTCGTGGTGGGAGTCCTGTGCGGGGCGGTGGTCCCACACCTCGGTCCGGTACCACACGCACCTGGTCCCGGAGTATGGGGCGACCAGCGGCCCCGAGGGCCCCGGCACGGCGTTTCCGTCGACCAGGACCGGCGTGCCGGAGCGGGGCAGGTCGCGCAGCGGAGGCGTCCGGGAACCGCGCATCCTGTCGGACCGTGCGCGCGTGCGCAGCTCCCGGGAGAGCAGGAGTGCGCTGAGCACGGTGGCCAGCAGGGCCAGGAGCTGGAACGCGGTCCGCGATCCGCCGACGAACATGTCATCCATGGTCGCCACCTCCTCGTGCCGGTGGACGTGGCGGCGGGCCACCGGCACGACGCGGGCTCAGCCCTCCTCCGAACGGTCGGGGCCCGTGTCGGCGAGCGCGTCGTGCCGGGTGGCGGCGGAAAGGGGTGTTCCCGCCAGGTATCCCGCGCGGGCCAGGGCGTTGCCGCCCACCGCGGCGGTGGCCAGTTGCACGAGCAGCGCCAGGCCGATCTTGAGCGCGTTCTCCACCGAGGGGAACCACAGCAGCAGGCCGAGCAGGAGCAGGGCCGTCCCCAGACCGGCAGAGACCGACACCCCGTGCAGACGGGCGTAGAAGTCGCGCAGGCGCACGAGGCCGAGGGCTCCCACCGCGAAGACGGACGCGCCTGCGATCGCGCAGGCCGCGGCGAGCGTCTCGAACGGGGTCATCGTTTGCCTCCGGAGATCAGTCGGGCCAGGGACAGGGCGGAGAGGAACCCCACGAGGGCGCACACGAGCACGATGTCGACCACCAGGTCGGAGTCGACGCGAAGGCCGAGGACGACCACGAGGCCGACGAAGCCGAAGAGGACCACGTCGGCCCCGGCGGCCCTGTCCGCCCGGTCGGGGCCCTTGAGGATCCGGTAGGCGGCGACCGCCATGGAGGCGCCGAGCAGCAGCAGCGCGATGTCGACGGGGTTCATCGGGCCCCCTCCCCCCGGCGCGCGGGCTTCGTCCGTCCGGCGCGTGTCAGGCCCAACAGGTAGTCCTCCATCTGGTGGATGTCGTCGAGGAAGGCCGACTCGTCAGCGGTGTACATGCCGTGCACCCACAGGGTGGGCGGGTCGGTGCGGGTGGCCACGGTCACCGTTCCGGGGGTCAGGGAGACCATGTTGGCGACGGCCGTGATCTCCAGGTCGGTACGGCAGCGCAACGGGACCTCGATCAGGGCGGGCACGGACGCACTGCCGGGGGTGACGATGTCCCAGGCGACCCGGAGCGTGGAGGCCACCACCCGGGAGCCGTAGAAGAACGGGAACCACGCGATCCGCAGGGCCCGGCGCAGGAGAGGGGTCATCGGTTCGTCACCGCCTCGACGTAGGTGGAGGTGTCCAGCAGGTGGGCCGCGGCCCGGGCGCTCAGGTCGAGCAGGACCTGGGCGCCCAGACCGACGCACAGGGTGACGCCGGTCAGCGCCACCGCGGGCAGCACCAGGCCCGCGCGCATCCTCGTGGCGGCCGGGGCCGCGGTGGCCGTCACCGCCCTGTCGGCGGACCCTCCGCCCCCCGGCTCGGGGCCGGAGTCCGGGTCGGGGCCCCAGAACACCGAGCCCCAGATCTTGAGCATCGACATCAGGGTGATGAGGCTGACGGCGACGGCGAGGGAGGCGACCACCCACTGGCCGTCGGCGAAGGCGGCGGCGACCAGGGTGAGTTTGGCGACGAACCCGGAGAAGGGGGGCAGTCCGGCCAGGGACAGGGCCGCGCCCAGGAAGGCCAGGGCCAGCAGCGGTTCCCGGCGGGCCACGCCTCCCAGCCGGTCCAGTACGCCGGTGCCGTGGACGTGCTCGATCGCGCCGGTGGACAGGAACAGGGACGCCTTGACCACCATGTGGTGGACGAGGTAGAAGATGCCCGCCATCAGCCCCAGTTCGGTGAACAGGGCCACGCCGAGGAGGATGTAGCCGATCTGGCTGACCATGTGGAAGACCAGGATCGAGCGGGTGGTGTTCTCCCCCACCGCGCCCAGGACCCCGACCAGCATGGTCGCGCCGAACAGCACCAGGCCCACCCACAGCAGCGAGGACTCCCCGCCGAAGACCACCGCGTAGAGGCGGTAGATCGCGTAGACGGCGACCTTGGTGTGCAGGCCGGAGAACAGGGCGGTCACCGCCGGGGAGGGCGCGGTGTAGGTGCGCGCCAACCATCCGTGCACCGGCACGACGGCGGCCTTGACCGACATGGCCAGCAGCACCACGCCCATGGCGACCGCGACCACGGGCGACCCCTGGGCGGCGCCCGCGAGTTCGCCGAGCTGCACGGTTCCGGCGGTGCCGTAGACCAGGGCGACACCGGCCAGGAACACGGTCGAGGTCAACAGGTTGACCGCGACGTAGGTCCGTCCGCCCCGCAGGCCGCGCAGGGTCCCGGCGATGGCCATCAGCCCGTAGGAGGGCAGCAGCATCACCTCGACGAACACGAAGAGGTTGAACAGGTCGCCCGTGAGGAGGGCCCCGTACACCCCGGCGGACAGCACCAGGACCAGGGACGGGAAGAAGCGCCGGTCGGCCTCGCCGGTCGCCACGGCGAAGGCCGAGCACACCAGCACCAACAGGGCGGTGGTGGTGACCATCAGCGCGCTGAAGGTGTCGGCGGCGAAGGGGATGGCCACCCCGGCGGGCCACAGGCCCACCTGGTGGGCGTGCACCTGTCCCTCCCGGGTAGCCCAGAGCAGGACGACACCGGCGGCGAGGGCGAAGGCGCTGGCCCCCAGGAACAGGGCGCGGGCCGCCGCACGCGCGAGGGGCAGGATGAGCAGCGCGGCGCCCAGGAGGGGGACCGCGACCAGCACGGGCAGGAGAACGGGGTTCATGAGGCGTCCTCGGTGTCGTCGCTCCCACCGGTCGCGGCGAGGGCGAGCATGTAGATGGTGATGGAGAAGGCGATGACGATCGCCGTGAGCACGAACGCCTGGGGCAGGGGGTCGGCCATGGCGGCGCCGCTGTCCCGTCCCAGCAGGGGTTCGCCCCGGCGGGAGGCTCCGCCCGCCGACAACAGCAGGAGGTTGACCCCGTGGCTGAGCAGGACGAAGCCCAGGACGACGCGGACCATGCCGCGTTGCAGGATCAGGTAGACGGCTCCGGCGGTCAGGACGCCGATCGTGATGGCCAGGGTCATCGGGTACCTCCGGTGGCCGGACCGTGCTGGACGGGGTCGGGTGCGCGGTGCGCGTCGGGCCCCGGGGGGCTCCCACGGCCGCTACTGGGCAGGCCCAACTGGTTGAGCGCGGTCAGCAGCACGCCGACCACGGCCAGGTAGACGCCCACGTCGAAGACGAGCGCACTGGTGAAGTGGTAGTAACCGCCCCAGGGCAGGGGGATCTCGGCGTGCAGGGGCCGCAGGAAGGACCCGTCGGCGTAGCCGAGCAGCCCGGTGGACGCGGCGGTGAGGACGCCCGCGGCGATGAAGGCCGGGTAGGCCAGGCGGATGCGGGCCGCCGAGGCGCTGGGCGCGGTCAGGTAGGCCAGGGCGAAGGCCGAACCGCCGACCAGTCCGGCGATGAAGCCGCCGCCCGGGGCGTTGTGGCCCCGCAGCAGGAGGTAGAGCGACCACAGCACCAGCAGTGGGATCAGCCAGCGCGCCACGGTGCGCATGATGACGGTGTTGTCGTCGGCGTTCCAGACCGGGTTGGTCCCGGCCACCCGGGCGGGGACCTCCCCGTTCGCGACGAGACCGGACGACCGCAGGACGGCGATGATGATCAGACCGGCCACGCCCAGGACGGTGAGTTCGCCCAGCGTGTCCAGGGCCCGGTAGTCGACCAGGATCGTGTTGACCACGTTGGTGCCGCCGGTGTCCTCGGGCGCGTTGGAGAGCAGGTAGCCGCTGACCCCGGAGAGCTCCCTGCGGCCGGTGAGCAGGTAGGCGCCCAACCCCGCCACGGTTCCCGCGGCCAGGGCGATCGCCGCGGTGAGGGCGGTGCGCGAACGGCGGACCCGGTGGAACTCGCGGGGGAGTCGGCGCAGCACCAGGACCGCCACGACCACCGTCAGGGTCTCCACCAGCAACTGGGTCAGCGCCACGTCGACGGCGCCCAGGAAGACGAACCACAGCGCGGTGGCGAACCCGGCGACCCCGACCAGGGCCAGGGCGGCCATCCGCGAGCGGGTCACCACCGAGGTGAGCACCGCGACCGCCACCAGCGCCACCAGGAGCCAGTCCGGCGCGCGTGAGGTGGGAGCGGACGCGACCCCGTAGTCCAGCCCGAGGGAGGAGACCACGGCGGCGAGCACGATGAGCAGGACGAACGGCACGGCCAGGTGGCGGGTGGGCGCGTCGGTGCGGGTGGGGTCGCCCACGCGCTTTCCCAGGGCTATGACCGCCGCGTGCACGCGCTCGAAGACGCCTGTGCCCCGGACGGAGGGGAGGCGGTGCCCGGCGAGCCTCTCCCCGGAGCGGGAGGCCCGGGTCAGGAGTGCGCCCAGGAGCAGTGCGGCGGCCGACATCCCCAGGGCGGGATTGAGCCCGTGCCACAGCGCCAGGTGGGAGTCCGCGGGGGCGAGGACCGCGTCGCCGGCCGCCCGGGAGACGGCCGGGTTGAGCGCTGTCACCCCCAATCCCAGGACCAGGCCCGCCGCCGCGGCGACCACGGGGGCGGCCAACAGGAGCGCGCCCGCCTCCCGGGGCGGTTCCCGGTCGGGACGGCCCCTGCCGCTCCCGCCGAAGGCCAGGTACACGAACCGGAAGGCGTAGGCGAAGGTCAACGAAGCCGCGGCGACCGCGACGGTCCCGGCGGCCGGACCGGCCCAGGCGGGCCCCGGCGCCTGCAGAAGCGCCTCGAAGAGGTTCTCCTTGCTGACGAATCCCAGGAGAGGGGGGACCCCGGCCATGGACAGGGCGGCGAGCGCGCTCACCGCCGCGGTGACGGGCATCGTCCGGCGCAGGCCGCCGAGTTCGCGCAGGTCCCGGGTTCCGGTCTGGTGGTCGATCACGCCCACCGACATGAACAGCGCCGACTTGAACAGGGCGTGGGCCGCGGTGTGCACGGCGGCGGCGACGAGGGCCTGCGGGGTCCCCACACCGATGACGGCGATGAGGAAGCCGAGTTGGCTGACCGTGGAGTAGGCGGTGAGTTCCTTCAGGTCGTGCCGCCGCAGGGCCAGCACGGCGCCGATCACGGCGGTGGCCAGACCGACGACGATCAGGGTGGCGCCCCACAGCGGTGTGTCGGCGAAGGCCGGGGAGAAGCGCATCGCCAGGTAGACGCCGGCCTTGACCATCGCCGCCGCGTGCAGGTAGGCGCTCACCGGGGTGCTCGCGGCCATGGCGTCGGGCAGCCAGTAGTGGAAGGGGAACTGGGCCGACTTGGTGAACACCGCGACGACTACGAGCACCGCCACGGTGCCGGTGAAGGCGGTGTCCTGGGTCCAGGACGGGTCGCCCAGGATCGCGCTGAGGCGGGTGGTGCCGGTGCGCACCCACAGCAGCACCACCGCGGTCAGCAGTGCCAGGCCGCCCATGGCGGTGAGCAGGAACGTGCGCACGGCCGGTCGTGAGGCGCCCGGGCCGGACAGGCCGATCAGGTAGAAGGAGCAGATCGTGGTCAGCTCCCAGAAGACGAAGAGCAGGACCACGTCGTCGGCCAGGACCAGACCGGTCATCGACAGGGCGAAGGCGCTCATCAGGACGTAGAAGCCGGTCCTGCGCCCGGGCGGGAAGTAGCGGGTTGAGTAGGCCGTGACCAGGGCGCCCACGCCGAGTACGAGCACGCAGAACAGCCAGGCCAGGCCGTCCATGCGCAGGTGCAGCCCCGCGCCGAGGGCGGGCATCCAGGGCAGGGACGCCTCCGGTACCCGGTCGTGGTTCCACAGGGAGGGCCCCTGGGCGCCGACCCACAGGGCCGCCAGGGCCAGTACCAGGGCGATGGGCCACCCAGCGGCGCGGCCCAGCGGGCGTTCCAGCAGCGGGACGAGCAGGGTGGTGACGGTGAGCACGGCAAGGAGGAGCAGCAGCACGCCGCTGTCCTTTCACGGTTGCGCGCCGGTCCCCGGGCATGCGGGCATACGCCGGGGACGGCCGTGGCGCACGGGGGCGCGGCACGGTCGGCGTTCAGCGAACGAAGGTGGAAGAGGGCACGCGAAAGGTGCCTCGCGCAGGACGGAACCCGAAGAGGACCGCGGGCGATGACGTCGGACACCGGTGCCTCGGGCAGACCGGTACCCGAAGAGGACCGCGGGCGATGACGTCAGACACCGGTGCCTCGGGCAGGCCGGTGTCCGACGGCGCGCGGACACGGGGCGGCCGTCATGCGGAGAAGAGAAGACGCCTCGAACGAGGCGGGAGGATCAGCTGCGTCCGGGCGGGCAGGAGCTGAGTTCGCCGTGGGCGTTGGTACCCCACGAGGTGGAGTAGCCGTTGGTGCCCAGCGGGCGGGGATTGCGCACGGGCAGCTTGTGCCGTTCGGCGAAGCGCGAACGGCCGACGCGTGCGCGGACGTCCAGGACGCGCAAGCGCGCGCCTTGGAGGAGGACGGGCGTGTGACGGCGCGGCGGGGGCACCGTGGCCGATGTCCGGTACATCACGGCACCTCCCCTCACGTCTTGTTCGATCACAGCGACTGCCACGGTACCAGTTGCTACTTCACGCAGGCCAGACGGGGATGCCCCGGATCGAATGTGAACAGGGTCTCGGTATGTTCTGGTTTCGACCTCCCGGCCCTCCGGGAGCCCCGGGAGGGCGCGTGCCGTGTACCCGGCGGCCCGCCGGGCCTTCCGCCTCACCCGCCGGACCGCGCCGCGGCCACGCGGGAGTCGATCCAGGCGCACAGGCCCTCCAGGGCGGCCTCGGTCCGCTCCCGGTCACCGGTCATGAGGAAGTCGGTCTCCAGACCGGCGAAGGCGGCGTTGAGCACGGTGGCGTGCACGAGGGCCGCCTTGGGGTCCTGGCCGCGCGCGGCCAGGCACGCCGCGACGAACTCCGCGCGCCTGCGGGCGAAGCCCGGCACCGGGCACGGAAGCCTGCCGCTGGCGGCCAGGCCCTCGATCTCGCGGATCAGGCGGGTCGTGGCCACCTCACCGGAGCCGAGGTTGCGCTCCCACGTGGAGCGGACGATGGCGCCGACCGGCACGGAGGCGTCCTCCCAGCCCGGGGTGGCGCGCAGGGCCTCGTGCTGCTGTTCGTCCAGCCGTTCCAGCACGGCGGCGACGAGGGCGTCCTTGTCCGCGAAGTGGTGGGTGAGCACACGGGTGCTCTGCCCGAGCCCCTCGGCCAGGGCCCGCAGCGAGAAGTTACCGATGCCCGTGCGGGAGAGCTGGCCGATCACAGCGTCGACGACGTCCCGGCGACGGCGCGGGTCCGCGATCCGTGGCATGGCGCTCCACCTCCGGAAGGCCACTTTGGCACACGGATAAGGGAAACACTTGTTACCTTTATTCTATGAGCGGTCTCCAACGGCCTCCCCTGTGGCTCCTCGCCCCGGCGCTGGCCGCCTTCGCGGTCCAGACGGACGACTTCATCATCATCGGCGTGCTCCCCTCGATCGCCTCCGACGTGGACGTGTCGGAGGCCGCGGCCGGACAGCTCGTCACCGTCTACTCCCTCGTCTACGCGCTCACCGCGCCCCTGTGGGCGGTCCTGTTCGCCCGGATCTCCCGCAGACGGGTCCTGTTCTGGGCCCTGGCCGTGTTCACGGCCGCCAACATGGTCGTCCCGCTCGTCGACGGCTACCTCCCGCTCGTGGCCCTGCGGGTCGTGGCGGCGCTGGCGGCGGCGGTGGTCCTGCCCGCCTCCCTGGCGATCGCGAGCACACAGGCCCCGCCCGAGCACAGGGGCCGCTACCTGGCCACCGTCATGACGGGCCTGACCGGCGCCATCCTGGTCGGCGTCCCCCTCGGGACGTGGATCGGCGCCCTGCTGGGCTGGCAGGCGACCTTCGTGTTCGGCGGGCTCCTGGGGCTGGCCTCCCTCGCCCTCGCCGCCCGCGCCCTGCCCGCCGGGGCGGACGGTACCGACCAGGAACCCCAAGCCCTGGCGGACCTCGTCCGCCCGCTGGTCAACCGGACCGTGGCCGTCGTCCTGGCGATCACCGTCCTGACCGTGGCCGGAAACCTCGCCTTCCAGACCTACATCGCGGTCGTCCTCTCCGGGCTCTCCGGCGTCACCCCCGCTCTGCTGGCGGTGCTGCTGGTGTGCTCCGGCGTCGGTGGTCTGCTCGGCACGCAGGCGTCGGGCCGCCTGGTGGACCGCCTCGGGCCCTTCCGCGCCTTCCTGTGCGCCGTCGTGCTCTTCTGCCTGACCATGTCCGCCATGGCCCTGCTGTGGCTGGCGGCCCCGGTGCCCGTGTGGGCGGTGGTGCCCCTGCTCATGGTCTGGTCAGCCGCCGCGTGGGCGGTGCCGCCGAGCCTGCAGGCGCTCATGCTCGACCGGGCGGGTACACGCGCCGCCTCGCAGGCCATGGCGGTGCACAGCGGTTCGGTGTACGTCGGGGCGGCCCTGGGCGGAGTGCTCGGCGGCGCGGCGGTCGCCACGAGCCCCGGCCTGGTCCCGGCCGCCGCCGCTGCGGCCGCCGGGTTCGGTCTCGGGCTCAGCGCGCTGATCCGCCGCGCCCCCGCCAGGGCCGAGGCCTGACTGTGAGGACGTGCAGTGGCTTCTCCGACGGGTCTGACTCACCGCCTGACCGACGCCTACGGGCTGTCCGTTACGGGATTCGTCGGCCCGCCCGGAGGAGCCACCGCACGCGACCGGACGGGCGGCGGACGGGTTCGGGGAGGCGCCGCCGAGGTAGGACGGCGGGCGCGCGTCCACCACAGCACGAGGAGAGGGATGGACTTCACCGGCTTCACCGGGGAGACCTTCGCGTTCTTCGACGGCCTGGCCCGGGACAACTCCAAGGACTACTTCCACGGCCGCCACGGGGTGTACGTGCGCGCCGTGCGCGAGCCCGCTCGCGCCCCGGCAGAGGCCCTGGAGGAGGAGTTCGGCCCCATCGAGGCGGGACGCCCCAACCGCGACGTGCGCTTCTCCCACGACAAGAGCCCGTACAAGACCCACGTGGGCCTGGTCGGCCGGTCCCGGGGACCGGTCGGCTACCACCTCCAGCTCGGCCTGGAGGGGCTCTCGGTGGGCGCGGGCTACCACGCGGCGTCGGGCGCGCAGGTGGAGCGCTACCGCGACGGCGTCGACGACGAGCGCCAGGGCCCGCGGCTGGCGCGGATCGTCGACGAGCTGACGGACCGGGGCTTCGACATCGTCGGCGACACCCTCAGGACCCACCCCCGCGGGTACCGCGGCGACCACCCGCGGATGCACCTGCTGCGCCACCGCTCCCTGGGAGCCGAGCACAACCTGGAGCGGTCGGAGGTGCCGCTGTCCGCGGAGCTCCTGGACACCGTGCGCGCGGACTGGCGGGCCACAGGTCCCCTCACGGACTGGCTCGACCGGCACGTCACCGGCTGAGCCCGCCGGGCGCGGCCCCCATCGGACGTGGATTCGCGCTGAACGCGGACTCCCGTAGCGCACGCGGAACCCGGTCAGCGGGTTCCGCGTCCCGCCGACCGCCGGTACCCGCTCCGGACCTACGTCGCGGAACGGCACCCCCCGCGAACGATGTGTGCCTGTCACGGTTTTCCCGTGAGGTTCTCACCGTCATCACATGACACGGTGTCACTGGTGGAATCGGCGGAGTCACAGCACGCTGGGCGCGTGCCTCCGGCGACGGCGGTCACGGCCCTCCCACGACAGTCGGCGGGCCGCCGTGCCCGCCGGAGCGCCGGTGAAATCGACATCCAGGAGGCTGGAGACATGGGACGAAGGCGGAGCGCGGGCCGAGGCCTGCCCCCGTTGGTGGCGGTATGCCTGGCCGGTTCACTGGTCGCGGCCGCACCGGCCGCGGCCGACGAGCGGGGCGGGGCGCCGACGACGGATCTGGCGTGGGGTGCCTGCCCCGAGGACGTCCCGGCCGGAACGCACCCGCTGGAGTGCGCCACCGTGCCGGTGCCCGTGGACTACGACGACCCCGACGGCGACCGGATCGAGATCATGGTGTCGCGGCTGGCCAGCACGGACCCGGACCAGAGGCGCGGCGTGCTGCTGCTCAACCCCGGCGGCCCGGGCGGGTCCGGGCTGTCGATGCCCTCGGACCTGGCCTCCCTCGGCATGCCCGCCAGCGTCCTGAACAGCTACGACCTGATCGGCATGGACACCCGCGGGGTCGGGCACTCCTCGGCGGTGAGCTGCGGCTTCACCACCGATCAGGAGTACTTCGGCAACATCCCGCCCTACGCCGTCGACGAGGCGGCGGTCACCGAACAGGCCGCTGTCGCCGAGGCGGTCGCCGACCAGTGCGCGCGGAGCGACGAGAACGGGCTGATGCGCCACATCTCGACGGCGAACACGGCCCGCGACCTAGACCGGATCCGGGCCGCACTCGGCGAGGAGGAGGCCAGCTACTTCGGGCTGTCCTACGGGTCGGCGCTGGGCGCGGCCTACGCCTCGATGTTCCCCGAGAGCACCGACCGGATCGTGCTCGACAGCAACATCGGAGACACCTTCCTCGACTACGACGGCATGCGCAGGTTCGGCCTGGGCTTCGAGGAGACCTTCCCCGACTTCGCCGCTTGGGCGGCGGAGCGCCACGGCAGCTACGGCCTGGGCGACTCTCCCGAACAGGTCCGGGAGACCTACTTCGAGACCGCCGAGCGGCTCGACGAGGAGGGTCCGGTGGCCGGTGCCAACGGCCACGTCTTCCGGCTGTCCGTGTTCGTGGGGCTCTACAACGAGCGCAGCTACGGGCGGACCGCGCAGCTGTGGCAGTCGGTGCGCCTCGCGGACGAGGAGGCGGTGCGGCGGCACATGGAGGAGAGCGGGCTCGGCGGCGCCGGGGCGGCGACGGGAGAGCTGTGGCCCTCCGACAACGCGTGGTCGGTGTTCCTGGCTACGACCTGCAACGACGTCGAGTGGCCCGAGGACCTCGCCGCCTACCGGGAGGGCGTGGCACAGGACCGGGAGAGGTACCCGATGTACGGCGCGGCCAGCGCCAACGTCATGCCCTGCGCGTACTGGAACGACACCCCGTCCGAGCCCGCCGTGGAGATCACCGGTGAGGGTCCGGGCAACGTCCTCATCGTGCAGAACCTGCGCGACCCGGCCACTCCGCACCTGGGCGGCGTGCTGCTGGACGAGGAGTTCGGCCAGCGCTCCCGCCTGGTGAGCGTCGACGACAGCGGTCACGGCGCCTACGTCTACGGCGACAACCCCTGCGCCTGGGACGTGGCCACGAGCTACCTGGTCGACGGCGAGTTCCCGGAGCGGGACGTCTCCTGCGGGGCGTCCGGTTCCTCCGGCCTGGGGCTGGACGAGGAGGCCCAGAGGTCGCGGACCGAGACCCTCGACCAACTGCGCGGCTGAACCACGGGGGCGGGACGAACGGTGTCGTCCCGCCCCCGGCGCTCCCCCGCGTCCGCGCCGCGATCGAGGGGGCCTCGGGCACGGGTTCCGGGGAGCACTGGGGTTCACCAACCGGTGAGCAGCAGGTGGTTGACCAGGAGTGCCGTGGCCGCCTGGACGGCCAGCCAGGCCCTGTGGTGGCGGTCAGGCAGGAGGGCGGCGGCCGGGACGAGCCACAGCACGAACGGCAGCCAGATGCGTTCGGTCTCGCCCTTGCTCATCCCCGACAGGGTGGCGGCCACGACCGCGCACAGGGCTGCGGCCACCAGCAGTGCCGTCGTGGCCTCGTCCCGGGACGGCGCCCGGCGCAGGCCGCGCACCGCCCCGGGCAGGCGCGCCAGGGCCCGGCGCAGGCCCGCCGCCGTCGCGGCTCCGGCCGTCAGGCACGCGACGGCCGGGTTCGCCCAGACCCAGTAGCCGTAGGGCCGGACCGAAGCGAACCCCTGGTAGTAGCGCTCCACGAGAAGCTGGTAGCCCTCCCACCAACGGAAACCGGCCGCGGTGAAGGCCGCGGCGACGGCCAGGGCGCCCAGCAGCGCGTAGGGCAGGGGACGCGCGGTCCGCGCGCACAGGAGCACCGCCACGGCCGGGAACCCGATGAGGACGAGCCCGTAGGACAGGTACACCGACCATCCCAGGAGCAGACCGGCCGCCAGCGCGGTGGTGCGCGGCGCACGCGCGTCGGGGGCCGCGGCCACGGCGAGCAGGGCCAGGCCCCACGCGGTGACCGCCGCGAAGTACCCGTCCGCCGACGTGCCCATCCACACGGCGGCGGGCAGCAGCACGAGGAACGGGGCCGCCCTGCGCGCCGTCGGCTCCGCGCCGAGCGCGCGCATCGCGACCAGGACCGCGGCGGCGGCCGAACCGCCGACCACGACGCACCACAGCCCGGCCCACGCCCCGCCGCCCAGGCCGATCCGGTCCAGCGCGACGAAGGTCAGGACGGCGCCCGGGGGGTGTCCGGCCACATGCGTGGGCCAGTTGTCGGGCTGCCCGATGAGGATGTGCCGGGTGAACGTGCTCAGCGCCGCGCCCACGTCCTCGAAGCGGCCGACCGAGGTCAGGTACTCGTGGGGCGACAGCATGCGGCCGACGATCCCGCGCCGCCACCCGTCGACCAGCGCGAGCGCGGTGGTCCAGAGCGCGGACGCGGCCCAGACGACCCACACCAGGGCGCGCCACGGCAGGGCGCGCGCCGCCGCGGGCCCGCAGGCCGCCACCACCGCGGCCAAGGCCAGGGCGGGGACCGTACCGGGCCCCGTGTGGGGGAACCAGGACGCGTACAGCGGCGGCCAGTCCACGTGCAGGACGCCGTGGGCCCGCTCGATCCGGGTGCCGATGACGGCGGCAGCCGTGAAGAGGAGCGCGGCCAGGGCCGCCACGGCCAGGTCGGCGCGCGCTCCCGTCCGGGCCGCGCCGACCGCGCCCCGGACGTCGCGCTGGTGGAGTCCGGGCCGCGTCACGCGCTCACCGCGGGACGGGCGGGCGCCGGCGCCGGGTTGCCCCGAGGCGCTCGCAGCGCCGCGAACCGGCGCCCGCGCACCTGCCAGGCCTGCGACCACTCCCATCCGCTCTCCCGCGCGCACCGCCGCAGGGCGCGGGGGCCGATCCGCGCCCACGGGAACGGGGATCCCGGTTCCCCCCGGCCGTCGGTGACCTGCACCGTCACGCACTCGTGGACCTCGTGGGCGGCGGTCTCGACGATGAGCAGGCCGCCGGGCAGCACGATCTGCCGCATGCGGGCGAGCAGGGCCCCGGGAGCTCCGCCGATGCCGATGTTGCCGTCGACCAGCAGCGCGGTGCGCCAGGCGCCCTCGCCGGGCAGGGGGTCGAACACCGAGGCGCACACCGCCCGGCCGCCCGCCTCGACCGCGCGCGACACCGCCACGGGGTTCATGTCCACGCCAAGCGCCCGGCGGCCCAGGGCGGCGAGCGCGACCACCATGCGCCCGGGCCCGCACCCGGCGTCCAGAGTGTCGCCCTCGCAGCGCTCCAGCACGCTCTCGTCCGCGGCGTCGGTCCCCCCGCACCAGCGTTCGACGTCCAGGCGCAGCATCCACCCGTCGGGCCGTCGCAGGAAGAGGGGGCCGCGGCCGTCGGCGAGCGCCCGCGAGTAGGGGTCGCACAGCCACGGGGCCGGTCTCGTGCCGATCCCGGTCTCGGTGGCGCTCACCGCCGACACCCCGCTCCGGCGAGCCGGACCGCCCCGCCGAAGCGGCTGCCGGGGACGAGCGAGGCGACCAGCGCGGCGTCGCGGGGCGTGTCCACGTCCGTGAGCACGTCCAGGTCGCCCACACGCAGCCCGGCCCCGACCAGCCGGGCGCGCTGGAGGCGCCCGGTGCGCTCCGTGGACATCGGCACTCCCCGCAGCAGACGGGGGTCGGGAGCGGCCAGGCCGAGCGCCCAGAAGCCCCCGTCCTCGCTCGGGCCGAACCACGCGTCGGCGCGCTCCCAGGCGTCCGGGGCCAGGGCGGGCCCCAGGAGTTCCCCGTTCACCTGGGGGGTGTCCATGCCGATCAGCAGGGAGGGGCCCGAGCACCGGGCGAACGCGTGCGCGAGCCGTTCGTCGAGCCCGCCGCCCGACTGCGGGACCACCTCGAACCCCGGCGGGAGCCAGGGCCCGGGCCGCCCCTCCAGCACCAGGAGCCTCCTGCGGGCGGGGAGCGAACGCACCGTGTGCAGGGTGTCGGCCAGGGCGGCCTCGGCGAGCGCGGCTGCCTCCCGCGGCGAGTACTCGGGGGTCAGCCGTGTCTTGACCCGTCCGGGAACGGGTTCCTTGGCGATCACCATCAGGGTGGCCTCCCCAGCCGGAAGGCCGGGCCCGCCGTCACGGGTCATGGCCGCCCTCCCCTCGCGCGCACGCCCTCCGGGCCCCGCGGCTCGCGCAGCACCGCCGTCATGTCGCGCACGGCGGTCCACGTGCCGCGCCACGTCCCCGTCACTTTGGAGGCCCCCGACCTGGGCAGGTAGGGGACGTCCACCTCGTCGACCCGCCACCCGGCGTCGGCGGCGCGCACGACCGTCTCCAGGGGGTAGCCCGAACGCCGGTCGGTCATCCCCAGCTTGAGCAGGTCCGCCCTGCGGGCGGCGCGCATCGGCCCGATGTCGCGCACCCGCACGCCGGTCCGCGAACGCAGCATCCGCGCGACGACGGCGTTGCCGACCCTGGCGTGCGGCGGCCAGACCCCCCGGCGGACGGGGCGCCGCCTGCCGAGGACCAGGTCCGCGCCGCCGACCCGCACCCGTTCCACCATCCGCGGGAGCAGGGCGGGGTCCAGGGAGGCGTCGCAGTCGCAGAAGCAGACGAACTCGGCGGTCGCGGCGGACAGGCCCGCGTGGCAAGCGGCGCCGAAACCCCTGCGCGGTTCGGAGACGACCAGGGCCCCCAACCGCGCGGCGACGTCCGCCGAGCCGTCCGTGGACCCGTTGTCCACGACGATCGCCCGCCACCCCGGTGGGACGCGTTCCATCACCCAGGGCAGGGCGGACGCCTCGTCCAGACAGGGCAGCACCACGTCGACCGGTGGAGGCGGGTCGCCGCCCGCCGTGTCGGGCGACGCCTGCGCCGGTTCGTCCTGGCCGTACTCGTGTGGTTCTCTGCTCACCCTGATTACGCTACGAAGTCAGGTGGACACAGGACGGGAAAGGCGGTCGCGACACGCGGACGCCTCGGCCCCCGACGCCGCCGAACCGGTCGAACCGGTCGAACCGCGCAGTTCGGCGCGGGCGAACTCGGCCATCCCCTCGGCGAAGCCGACCCCGGGCCGCCAGGACAGCTCCCGCCTCAGCCGGTCGGAGGAGGCGGTGATGTGCCGGACGTCGCCGAGCCGGTACTCGCCGGTGACCACGGGCTCGGGGCCGCCGTACGCGTCCGCGAGCGCCCGGGCCATCTGACCGATGGTGTGCGGGGTCCCGCTGCCGGTGTTGAAGGCTGACAGCTCCCCCGGGGTCCTGCCCGCGACCGCCTCCAGTGCCGCCACGTTGGCCCTCGCCACGTCGCCCACGTGTACGAAGTCGCGCCGCTGGCGGCCGTCCTCGAACACGCGCGGCGCCTCGCCCCGGGCCAGCGCCGAGCGGAAGAAGGAGGCCACGCCCGCGTACGGGGTGTCGCGCGGCATCCCCGGCCCGTACACGTTGTGGTAGCGCAGCGACACCGCGCGTCCGCCGACGGACCGGGCCCACGACGCGCACAGGTGCTCCTGCGCCAGCTTCGTGGTGGCGTAGACGTTGCGCGGGTCGCTCGGCGCGTCCTCCCCCACCAGGCCGGGTAGGAGGGGCGCCCCGCACCGGGGGCACGGCGGGTCGAACACCCCCGCCCGCAGGTCCGCCTCCGACCTCGGGCCGGGGCGGACGTCGCCGTGCTCGGGGCACGTGTACCGCCCCTCCCCGTAGACGACCATCGAACCGGCCATGACGATGTCGCGGACGCCGGTCCGGGCCATGGCGGCCAGCAGGACCGCCGTGCCCAGGTCGTTGCAGCGGACGTAGTCGGGGGCGTCCAGGAAGTCCGCGGAGCCCAGCCCCACCATCGCCGCCTGGTGGCAGACCGCGTCCACGCCCCGCAGGGCGCGCTCGACGATGTCGCCGTCCCGGACGTCGCCCACGACGTCGACGGTTCTGTGCTTGGTGTCCCCCCCGGTGTGGGCCTGGGGCAGGTAGGCGTCGAGGGTGACCGCCTCGTGCCCGGCCAGGCGGAGCTCCTCCGCGACCCTCGATCCGATGAACCCGGCACCACCCGTGACCAGTACGCGCATGGACCCAACCTACGTTTCGCGCACGCTCCGTCACGGGTACCGCCACGCACGCCGACGCCGATTCGCCGACGTGCGCGGCGGCCCGCCGGGGGGAGGGCTCACAGCAGCGTGGACCAGTAGGTCCAGAACGCCTGGCCGACGGCGCCGACGACCGCCAGCGCCCACAGGGTGAGCACGACGGTGTGGTTGCGGGCCAGCAGGTCCAGGGGCCCGGCGGCCCATCCCGGCGCGGGCAGGTGCGCGGAGCGCACGTTGTGCAGGGTGACGTACCAGAAGAGGGGAATCGTCACCGCCCACACGACCACGCAGTACGGGCACAGCGCGCCGATGCGGTACAGGCTCTGGAAGATCAGCCAGTGCACGAAGACGGCGCCGAACACCACGCCCGCCTGGAGTCCGAGCCAGAACCAGCGGTCCAGGCGCGCCCCGGCGGCCAGCGCCGCGCCCGCGGTGGTGACCGCCGCGAAGCAGACCACGCCGATGACCGGGTTGGGCACTCCGAAGACCTCGGCCTGCGGGGTGGCCATGACGGTGCCGCAGGAGAGCACCGGGTTGAGGCTGCAGGCGGGCACGTGCCCGGGGTCGGCCAGCACCCGGACCTTCTCCACCAGCAGGGCCAGGGCCGCGAGCAGCCCGACGCCGCCGCCCAGGGTGAGCAGCCAGGGCAGGGCCCGGCTGATGACGGGTGTCGCGGCACCGGGCGGGGACGCCGCGGCGCGGCGGGGCGCGGTAGGAGTGTTCATCCCTCCAGCTCCCGGTCGATCATCGCCGAGAGCGTCTCGTAGCCGGGCATGCTGGGGGTGGGGCGGCCGTTGACGAAGATGGTCGGGGTGCCCCGCACGCCCAGGGCCACGCCGTCCCGGAAGTCGGACCGCACGCGCTCCAGCGTGGCGGGGTCCTCCATGGCCCGGACGAACTCCTCCGTGTCCAGGCCCAGGTCCTCGGCGAAGCCGACGAACACCTCGGCCCTGGAGTCCTGGGACTCGCCCCACTCGGCCTGGGTCTCGTACATCCGGACGTACATCTGTTCCAGCGCGCCCTGCTGGGCGGCGGCCTCCACGGCCGCGGCGGCGGGCTCGGCGTTGGTGTGGCCGGGCATGGGGAAGTAGCGGATGACCGTGTTGATCCGCCCGTCGTAGTCCTCGCGGATCCGTTCCATGACGGGGAACTGGGCGCGGCAGGCCTCGCACTCGAAGTCGAGGAACTCCACGACCGTCACCGGCGCCTCCTCCACCCGGTCGAGGTGGCGGCTGTCCTCGCGGACCAGGAGTCCGGCCGGTGCGGTGGATGCGGCCTGCGGGTCGGCGGAGCCGTCCGTGGCCGCGGGAGCGGCGGTACCGCCCCGGTCGTCGAGGGCGACGAGGAGGCCCAGTCCGATGACGGCGACCATGATCAGTCCGAGGGTGATGCCGAGGTTCTTGCTCATGTGGGTGTCCTGGGGTGCGGGGCGCGGCGGAGCGCGCCCGGGGAAACGGTCACGGGGAGGGGCCGCGCGGGGCGCGGCTGGGCCCCCTCG
>NZ_LEKI01000041.1:0-36265 GCF_001029525.1 Nocardiopsis sp. RV163
GGAAAAATGAGTGGCCCGCGCCCCTCCCCCCTGGTTACAGTCCGGATACTGTGCGGACACTTCCCCAGCCCGCCGGCGTTCCCGAACGCCGTTCGGGCGATCGGTTCCTGTGGTGGCTCGTCCGGAAGGAGCGCCGCTCGCTGCTGTGGTCCGGGGCCGCCACGGGCGCCTTCATGCTCAGCGGCGTGCTCATCTCCGCCGCGCTGGGCGCCGCCCTCGACTCCGGGGTCACCCGCGGCGACCCGGACGCCCTCCTCGGCTGGTTCGGCGTCCTCAGCGCCCTCATCGTGCTCTCCGTCGCGCTCGTCCCCGTATCCCACCGGGCCGACTGCTTCAACTGGTACGCGTCCGCCTACCGCACGATCCAGGTGGTCACCAACCACTCCGTGCGCATGGGCCCCACCCTCACCCGGCGACTGCCCTCCGGCGAGGTGGTGGCCGTGGGCACCGAGGACATCGACCGCGTCGGAGACTTCTACGAGACGGTGGGCCAGCTCCTGGCCGCCTTCGTGACGGTGGCCGCGGTCAGCGCCCTCATGCTCACCTCGCACGTCGCCTTCGGCGCCATCGTCCTGGTGTCGGTCCCGCTCATCATGGCGGGGGTGGTCCCCCTGCTGAACCTGTTCTCCCGCCGCCAGGAGCACCAGCGCGACCGGCAGGCCGAGCTCACCACCCTGGCCACCGACCTGGTCGCGGGTCTGCGCGTGCTCCGGGGCGTGGGCGGCGAGCGCACCGCGGACCACCGCTACCGCACCGCCTCCCAGCGGGTCCGCTCCGCCGCCGTGCGAGTGGGCCGGGTGGACGCCGCCCTCAACGCCGTGCGCGAGCTCCTGCCGGGCCTCTTGCTCGTCGGGATCGTCTGGTACGGCGCGCGCCTGGCCCTGACCGGTGAGATCACCGTCGGCCAGCTCGTCGCGTTCTACGGCTACACCGGCACGCTCTCCACGGCCGTGCGCCACCTGATGCGCTCCCTGTCCATGTACGTCTCGGCCCGGGTGGCCGCGGGACGCGTGGTGCGCGTGCTGAACCTGGAGCACGACCACCCCGACCCCGAGCGCCCCGAGCCGGACCCGACCGGCCCCTGCGACCTGCACGACCCCGGCAGCGGGGTGACCCTCGCCGCGCACCGCACCACCGGCGTGGTCTGCGCCGACCCCTCCGACGCCACCGCCATCGCCGAACGCCTGGGGCGCTACCGGGACGAGGAGGGCGCGCACGCCGCGCTGGTCGAGAGGGGCACCGGCCGGACCGTGCTCCTGCGCGACCTGCCCCGTTCCCTGGTGCGCCGCCGCGTCGTGGTGGCCACCAACGACGCGCACCTGTTCTCCGGAACCCTGCGCGGCGAGCTGTCCCCGGAGCAGGGGATCTCCGACGAACGCCTGGCCGAGGTCGTGCGCGCCGCGCACGCCGACGACGTGGTGCGCCAGTCCCCCGCCGGGCTGGACGCGCTGCTCACCGAACGCGGCCGCGAGTACTCCGGCGGCCAGCAGCAGCGCCTGCGCCTGGCCCGAGCCCTGGCCCTGGAGCCGGAGATCCTGGTCCTGGTGGAGCCCGCCTCCGCCGTGGACGCCCACTCCGAGGCCGCGATCGCCGCCGGACTGCCCGCCGAGCGGGCGGGGCGCACGACCGGGCTGGTCACCACCAGCCCCCTGCTGCTCGACCACACCGACCGCGTGCAGTTCGTCGAGGAGGGCGGGCTCAGGGCCGAGGGGACCCACCGCGCCCTCCTCGCCGAGTGCCCGGGCTACGCCGCCACCGTCCTGCGCGCCGTTCCCACGGAGGGGAAGCCGTGACCCGGGCCGCCGAAAACGCCGACACCCTCGGCCCGCCGCGGACGTCCGGGGCGGCCGGGGCGTTCCGCACGCCCGGAACGCCCGGAGCGCCCGGAGCGCCCGGAGCGCCCAACGATCCCACCGCGTCCGCCGCTCCCCCGGAGCACCACGAGGCGGGGCTGCCCATCGCGCCGGTCGAGGCGGTGCGGGGGCGGCTGCGCCGGGCCGGGCGCGAGCACGGACGGCTGCTCGCCGTCGTCGTGCTCCTGTACGGGACGGCCGCGCTCATGGCGCTGGCCTCGCCCTGGATCCTGGGCCTGATCATCGACACCGTGCGCGCGGAGGGGGCGCCGTCCGCAACGTCGGAGCAGGCGGCCTCGCGCGTCGACCTGCTCGCCGGACTCATCGTCGTGGCGCTGGCGCTGCACGCCGGGTTCACCCTGGCGTCCGTGGCGGCCTCGATCCGGTTCGGCGAGAGTGTTCTGGCCGAACTGCGCGAGGAGTTCGTGCGCGCGGTGCTCCGGCTCCCGGTGGGCGTGGTGGAGCGGGCGGGCACGGGCGACCTGGTGGCGCGCACGGGCCGCGACATCGGCCACCTGAGCCACACCGTGCGCGTCTCGGTGCCGGTGATGGCGGTGGGCACGGTGACCCTGGTGGTCGTCACCACGGCGCTCGCCGTCCTGCACCCGCTCCTGCTGCTGGCGTGGCTGCCGTCGGTGCCCGTGCTGTGGGTGTCCACGCGCTGGTACGCCCGCAGGGCCCCGGCCGGGTACGTGCGCGAGCTGGGCACCTACTCGGAACTGACCCAGAGCGTGACCGACACCGTGGAGGGCGCGCACACCATCGAGTCGCTGGGACGGCAGGCCCGGCGGATCGCGCTCAACGAGCGGAAGGTGGGCCGGGCCTACGCGGCTGAGCGGTACACGCTGTGGCTTCGCTGCGTCTGGTACCCGCCGCTGGAGTTCGGGTACGTGTTCCCGATCGCGCTGACCTTCCTGGTGGCGGGTCTGCTGTACGCGGACGGGTCGCTGAGCCTGGGCGGGATCGCCACCGCGGTCTTCCTCAGCAGGCAGATGGCGCGGCCCCTGGACCAACTGCTGGATCAGGTGGACAGCCTGATGATGGGCTTCACGAGCATGCGCAGGCTGCTGGGCGTGGAACTGGCGGGGGAACCGGACGGGCGGGCGCGCTCGGCGGCGGACGCGGCCGGGGCCGCCCGGCCGGGCGAGGTGCGGGTGGAGGACGTGCGCTTCGGCTACACCGACACCGAGATCCTGCACGGCGTCGACCTGGTGCTGGCACCCGGCGAACGCCTGGCCGTGGTGGGCCCGAGCGGCGCGGGCAAGTCGACCCTGGGCAAACTGATCGCGGGCGTGCACCCGCCGACATCGGGCGGCGTCCGCGTGAGCGGAGCGCCGGTGTCGGGCCTGCCTCCCGATGAGCGGCGCGCGCGGGCGATCCTGCTGAGCCAGGAGAGCCACATGTTCCGGGGGACGATCGCCGAGAACCTGGCGCTGGCGCTGGACCGGCCCGAGGGCGCGGCCGAGGTGGACGAGGAGCGCCTGTGGGAGGCGCTGGCCGCCGTGGACGCCGAGTCGTGGGTGCGCGCGCTGCCGGAGGGTCTGGGCACGCGGGTGGGGTCGGGCAACGCCTCCCTGGACCCGGCGCACGTGCAGCAACTGGCCCTGGCCCGCGTGGTGCTGGCCGACCCGGACGTGCTGGTGCTGGACGAGGCCACGTCCCTGATGGACCCGCGTTCGGCCCGCCACCTGGAACGCTCGCTGGCGGGGGTGCTGTCGGGGCGCACGGTGGTGGCCATCGCGCACCGGCTGCACACCGCGCACGACGCAGACCGGATCGCGGTGGTGGAGGACGGCCGGATCAGCGAGCTGGGCAGCCATGACGAGCTGCTGGCCCGCGGCGGCTCCTACGCCGACCTGTGGCGGGCCTGGCACGGCGCGGGCTGAGGTGCCCGGGGCCGCTGCCGTCCGCGGCCCCCCCGGGGGGGGTACCGCCGGCCGGAGCCGGAACCCGGCGGGCGCACGCCCCCGGGGCGCCGCTGTGCCCGCGTCCGTCCGACGCTTGGCGCGACGGCCCCGGCCCGGCACGGGGAAGAGCGCCGCTCCCCACCCCGGAAAAGGCGAAACCGGGCGGCCCCCGGAGGGGCCGCCCGGTCGTCGCGGGCGAGGTCGCGTATCCGGACCTCAGACACCTGCGGGCCCGGGGGCCCGAGGTCTCACGGACCTGCTAGAAGTCCATGCCGCCCATGCCACCGGTCGGGTCGCCCGCGGGAGCGGCGGCCTTCTCCGGCTTCTCGGCGATGACGGCCTCGGTGGTCAGGAACAGACCGGCGATGGAGGCCGCGTTCTGCAGAGCCGAGCGGGTGACCTTGGTCGGGTCGATGACGCCGTCCTTGAACAGGTCGGTGTACTCGCCGGTGGCGGCGTTCAGACCGAACCCGGGCTCCAGGTTCTTGACCTTCTCCGCCACGACGCCGCCCTCGAGGCCGGCGTTGATCGCGATCTGCTTGAGCGGCTCGGCGATGGCGCGGCGCACGATGTCGGCGCCGATGGCCTCGTCGCCCTCCAGCTCCAGCTTCCCGAAGGCCGGGACGCTGGCCTGGAGCAGGGCGACACCACCGCCGGGCAGGATGCCCTCCTCGACCGCGGCCTTGGCGTTGCGGACGGCGTCCTCGATGCGGTGCTTGCGCTCCTTGAGCTCCACCTCGGTGGCGGCACCGGCCTTGATGACGGCCACGCCGCCGGCCAGGCGGGCGAGACGCTCCTGGAGCTTCTCGCGGTCGTAGTCGGAGTCGGTGCGCTCGATCTCGTTGCGGATCTCGTTCACGCGACCGGCGATCGCGGTGGCGTCACCGGCGCCGTCCACGATGGTGGTCTCGTCCTTGGTGACGACGACCTTGCGGGCGCGGCCGAGCATGTCGAGCTCGGTGCTCTCCAGCTTGAGGCCGACCTCCTCGGTGATGACCTGGCCGCCGGTCAGCACGGCGATGTCGCCGAGCTGCGCCTTGCGGCGGTCACCGAAGCCCGGGGCCTTGACGGCGACGGACTTGAAGGTGCCGCGGATCTTGTTGACGATGAGCGTCTGGAGGGCGCCGCCCTCCAGGTCCTCGGCGATGACGACCAGCGGGCGACCGGCCTGGAGTACCTTCTCGACGACCGGCAGGAACTCGTTGTTGTTCGAGATCTTGGAGTTGACGATGAGGATGTAGGGGTCCTCGAGGACCGTCTCCATGCGCTCCAGGTCGGTGGCGAAGTAGGGCGAGATGTAGCCCTTGTCGAAGCGCATGCCCTCGGCGAGCTCGAGCTCCAGCCCGAAGGTCTGGCCCTCCTCGACCGTGATGACGCCTTCCTTGCCGACCTTGTCCATGGCCTCGGCGATGGTCTCGCCGATCTGGGGGTCGCCGGCGGAGATCGAGGCGGTGGAGGCGATCTGCTCCTTGGTCTCGATGTCCTTGGAGAGGTTGCCGAGCTCCTCGTTGATGCGCGCGACGGCGGACTCGATGCCGCGCTTGAGGCTGATCGGGTTGGCACCGGCGGCGACGTTGCGCAGGCCCTCGCGAACGAGCGCCTGGGCGAGCACGGTGGCGGTGGTGGTGCCGTCACCCGCGACGTCGTCGGTCTTCTTGGCGACCTCCTTGACCAGCTCGGCCCCGATCTTCTCCCACGGGTCCTCGAGCTCGATCTCCTTGGCGATGGAGACACCGTCGTTGGTGATCGTGGGGGCGCCCCACTTCTTCTCCAGGACGACGTTGCGGCCCTTGGGGCCGAGCGTGACCTTGACGGCGTCAGCGAGCTGGTTCATGCCGCGCTCGAGGCCGCGACGGGCCTCCTCGTCGAACGCGATCAGTTTGGCTGCCATTGAGTTCTTGTCCTCCCGTGACCGGGCTGATACGCGATGGGACGAGGCATGCGCCCGCGACGGACGACCGCGGAACCTCCCGGCAACCCTGCTGCCGGAAGCCGCGATCTCGCAGCCTCGATCCGGTTAGCACTCAGTGAAGGCGAGTGCTAACCAGTTCCCTTTTTAGCACTCGCCCCCGGCGAGTGCAAACGATGTGGTCACGATTTCCCGTCCCGGCATTTCCTCATCTACCTGCACAAACACCGTATGACATGCGGGTTTTCCGCGCTGAGCGGACGGAGCCGCGCGCCGGTTCCGACTTCTCCCGGCGCGCGGCTCCGGCCCCGCTCCGCGGCCCCGGGTCAGGAACTGAGGCGGCGCATCGCCCGCGATCCCCCGGCCAGCGCGGCGACCGCCAGCACCACCGCCACGGCCCAGCCGACGGCGACCGAGGCGTCCCACTGCCCGGCGAACAGGGCTCGCTCGGCGTCCACCACGTAGGCGACCGGGTTGGCCCGCGAGAGCGCGTACAGCCACGGCGGCGCCAGCTCCATCGGCAGCAGCACGCCGGACAGCAGCATCAGCGGCATGATCAGCGTCTGCACGATGGGCGCGAACACGTAGGTCTGCTTGACCGCCAGGGCCGCCAGGTAGGACAGCGTGGCCAGCCCGGCGCCCAGGACGGCGAGCAGGAGCAGCCCCACGACGGCGCCCGTCGGCGACGCCTCGAACCCGAGCGGCAGCACCAGCACGAGGATGAGCGCCATCTGCGCCAGCATCATCACCACGTCGCGCAGGACCCGTCCCAGCAGCAGCGACACACGGCTCACCGGGGTGGCCAGCAGCCGCTCGTGCGCTCCGGAGGACATCTCCGGCAGCAGCCCGAAACCGGCGAACCCGGCCGTGAACAGGCCGAGCATCACCAGCAGGCCGGGGACGAACCACTGCCACGGGTCCCGCCCCTCGGCACCGGCCAGACCCGTCAGCAGCGGCGCGAACAGCACCAGGTACAGCACCGGTTGCAGCATGCCGAAGAACAGCATCAGCGGCCGGTGCAGGAACGGCCGCATCTGGCGGGCGAAGACGATCGCGGTGTCGCGCACCGGGCCCGGCGCCCGCACCCCGGTCGCCTCAGCCGTCCGCGCCCCGGTCTTCTCCGCCGGGGCCGCGGTCACCTCACGGGAACTCATGCGCCCTCCTCCCTCAGGCTGCGTCCGGTCAGGGTCAGGAACACGTCGTCCAGGGTGGGCCGCTGCACCCGGACGGAGAGCAGCGGGACCCCTGCCGCGTCCAGCCCGCGCAGCAGCTCGGGCAGCACGGTGTCCCCGCGTTCCACGCGCAGGCGCACCTCGGCGTCGCGCCCCGCGTCCGCGAGCACCTCCGCGGTCCCGGCGGAGGGCACCCGTTCGGCGACCCCGGCGGCGGTGCGCGCCCGTTCGGCGTCCGGCACCGTGAGGGTGACCAGGTCACCGGAGACCTTGCCCTTGAGCTCGTCGGCGGTTCCGTCGGCGATGACCCTGCCGTGGTCGATGACCAGGACCCGCTCGGCCATGTCGTCGGCCTCGTCGAGGTAGTGGGTGGTGAGCACGACCGTGGTGCCCGTCCGGTCGCGCAGCCGGGTGATGTGCTCCCACAGGTTGGCGCGGCTGTGGGGGTCGAGCCCGGTGGAGGGCTCGTCCAGGAACAGCAGCCCCGGCTCGTGGATGAGCCCCATGGCGATGTCGAGGCGCCTGCGCTGTCCGCCGGAGAGCTTGGTGACCTCCCGGTCGGCGGCGGCGCCCAGCTCCAACTGGTCGAGGAGCCCGTCGGCGCGGCGGCGCGCGGTGCGCCGGTCGAGCCCGTACAGCAGCCCCTGCGTGTACAGCTCCTCCCGGGCCCGCTGGTCCTCTCCGGCGCCGTGCCCCTGGCCGACGAAGCCGATCCTGCGGCGCACCTCGGCGGGCGCGGTGCGGACGTCGTGCCCCGCCACCACGGCGGTGCCCGAGGTGGGTTCGAGCAGGGTGGTGAGCATGCGCAGCGTGGTCGACTTCCCCGCGCCGTTCGGTCCGAGCAGGGCGACGAGCTCGCCCTCGGCGACGTCGATGTCGACGCCGCGCACGGCTTGGACGACCTCCTTGCCGACCCGGAAGTCACGGGTCAGCCCGCGTGTGTGGATCATCCCTCTCCTTATTAAAACTTGAGTACGAGAGAGAGTGTGCACCACTGGGCGAGATATTCAAAGTTTAATAAGAGCCCGGTCCGCGCCCCCGGAAGGCGACCCCGGTGACGGAGGCCCGCGCGGGCGGGGAGAGCCGGGGCGGCGGAGCCGACGGGAGCGGACGGTCCGCAGGCTCAGCGGTCGCGGGCGACCGCCCCCGAAGCCGGGGGCAGCCCGAAGGCGTCGGGGCCGTCGTCGGCCATGGTGTACTCCCCGGCCCGCAGGGAGGCGACGAGTTCACGCGTCCAGCGGGCCTCGGCCCCGATCGTGCCCCGCCACAGGCCGAAGAGTTCGCGCACGTGCGCGGGCTCGCCCCAGCCCTCGGAGGGGCGCAGGTCCTCGTCGGTCCTCTCCAGCAGAGCCAGGCGCTGCTCCAGCAGCGCGACGACCTCCGCGCGCGGCAGGGCGGGCATGAGGGTGACCGCGGCGAAGAGCATCGCGGGGTCCCCCCTGCGGGACAGCCCCCGGCGGATGAGGCGGTCGAGTTCGGCCTCGCCCTCCTCGGTGATCGCGTAGGAGACGCGGTCGACCACCTCGTCCCCCTCGGCGACGAACTCGCGCAGCCTGCCCTCCTGGGAGAGCTTGCGCAGGGCGTGGTAGATGGACCCCCACTTGATGTTGGCCCAGTGCTCGGTGCCCCAGTCCAGGAGCTGACGGCCCACCCGGTACCCGTGGGCCCGCCCCTCCATGCGCACCACACCCAGGACCAGCAGCCGCGTCGCCGACATCTCCACCCTCGTTCGACCGGAATCCCCTCCAGCCTACGAGCAGGAGCGGGGCGGTTCGGCGAGCCGGGGCCGGACCACTCGGCGTCACAGCTTGCGGAAGTACCGCACGACGGGCAGCGCGGTGTAGCCGGCGCGCTCGTAGACGGCGCGGGCCGGGGCGTGCCCGTCGTCGCCGCCCGTCTCGACCACGGCCACCGCCGCGCCCTCCCGCGCGGGTCACGGAAGACGGCGAAGGGGCGGCCCGCCGCCCTGTCGCGCCGGGGCCGCCCCTCACGGCTGGGCTCAGCAGCCCCCGGCGACCGCCGGGATGATCGAGACCTGCGCGCCGTCGGCGACCTCGGTCTGGAGGCCCTTCTCGAAGCGCACGTCCTCGTCGCCGATGTAGACGTTGACGAAGCGGCGCACCTTGCCTCCGTCGTCCAGGATGCGGGCGCGGATGCCGGGGTAGTTGGCCTCCAGGTCGTCGATGACCTCGGCCAGGGTGGCGCCCTCGGCGGTGACCTCGGAGGCGTCGTCGGTGTAGGTGCGCAGGATGGTGGGCACGCGGACGCTGGCGCTCATGGCGGACTTCCTTCTCGTGGGATGTGACGGGTGGTCGGGGCGGCGGGACACGGGCCGAAGCGAAGCGAAGCGGAGGTCCCGAAAAACACTGCCTAGGCCAGACCGGCGTCGGTGAAGGCGCTCAGCGACGGCTTGATCGTGGCGCTCACCGCGGCGTCGACGGCGTTCAGGGTCTTGAGCCCGTCGCCGGTGTTGAGCACGACCGTCTCGGCCTTCGGGTCGAGCCTGCCCTCGCGGACGAGCTTGCGCAGTACACCGGTGGTGACGCCGCCCGCGGTCTCGGCGAAGACGCCCTCGGTGCGGGCGAGGAGCTTGATGGAGTCGACGATCTCGTCGTCGCCCACGTGCTCCACCGATCCGCCCGTGCGCTTGGCGATGTCCAGCACGTAGGGCCCGTCGGCCGGGTTCCCGATGGCAAGCGACTTGGCGATGGTGTCGGGCTTGACCGGCTGGATGACGTCGATGCCCTTGTCCCAGGCCTGCGCGACCGGGGAGCAGCCCGTGGCCTGGGCGCCGAAGATCCGGTACGGGCGGTCCTCGACCAGGCCGAGCTTGACCAGCTCCTGGAAGCCCTTGTCGATCTTGGTGAGCTGGGAGCCGGAGGCGATCGGGACGACGATCTGCTCGGGCAGGCGCCAGCCGAGCTGTTCGGCGATCTCGTAGGCCAGCGTCTTGGAGCCCTCACCGTAGTAGGGGCGCAGGTTGACGTTGACGAAGCCCCAGCCCTCGCCCACCGGGTCGCCGATGAGCTCGGAGCAGAAGCGGTTGACGTCGTCGTAGTTGCCGTCGATGGCCACGACCTTGCCGCCGTAGACGGCTGCCATGACGACCTTGGCCTCCTCCAGCCCGGCGGGGATGAACACGCAGGACTCGAACCCGGCGCGCGCGGCGGCGGCGCCGACGGCTCCGGCCAGGTTGCCGGTTGAGGAGCAGGACAGGGTGGTGAACCCGAAGGTGCGGGCGGCCTCGACGGCGATGGCGACCACGCGGTCCTTGAAGGAGTGCGTGGGGTTGCCGGAGTCGTCCTTGACGTGCAGGGAGTCCAGGCCCAGCTCGGCGGCGAGGCGGTCGGCCCGCACCAGCGGGGTGAGGCCGGGGGCCATGTTGGGCAGCTCGGCGACGTTGACCGGGACGGGCAGGAGTGAGCGGTAGCGCCAGATGCTCTTGGGGCCGCTCTCGATGTCGGCGCGGGTGACGGTCCCGAAGTCGTAGGCGACCTCAAGGGGGCCGAAGCAGAACTCGCAGGCGAACCGGGGGGTGAGTTCGTAGCGCTCGCCGCACTCGCGACAGGAGAGCGCGGTGCCGGGGCCGAAGGAGCGGGCGGCGGTGGGTTCGGTGGCGGCAATCGCCATGGCGAGGCGTCTCCCCTCATCTTTCCTGGCGGACACCTTGTCCCCAGGCCGGAGTTGGCACCTGTCCCAGCCGTCCCGCGGGTTCGCGGGTGTCACATGCTGGAATGGTTGCCGGGGCTTCGCAGGGCCGGTCCCTCCACCCCTCTGGATGAGCAATATGAAGTTTTGTGCTGGTCCTGTCGGATCCGCACCGCAACTGTAACGGAGGCGCCGGCCGGTTTTCCACGCCTGGTGACCCGGGTAACACTAAACGGCTCACATGGTGAGACGGCACTGGTCCGGGGAGGCGGGGCGCACTGCCGGCGCGGCGGCGGTGTGACGCCCGCCCCCGTTGGCCCGCGCGGGGTTTGGGGCGGCTGTCGGCAGGCGAGACATAAGGTGCGACCCCCTTTTCACCACCGCCCCGCCCCGACCGCTTTTTCTCCGAGAGGACGACCACGTGGACAAGGCACAGATCCTCATCGCCTCCAACAGAGGACCCGTGTCCTTCTCGACCGCCGACGACGGCTCGCTGGAGCATCGGCGCGGCGGGGGCGGACTGGTGTCGGGAATGATCTCGGTCGCCACCGAGATCGACAGCATCTGGGTGTGCGCCGCCCTGTCCGACGCCGACCGGCGGGCCGCGGCGGAGGCGCCCCGGGCCCGGCTGGACCGGGCCCACGACCTGGACGGCATGCGGGTCCACATGCTGGACATCCCTCGGCGGACCTTCGACGGCGCCTACACCGGGGTGGCCAACTCGACCCTGTGGTTCGTGCAGCACATGCTGTACGACACCCCCAACAAGCCGTCCTTCGGCTCGCAGTTCCGGCGGACGTGGGAGGACTACACCGCCTACAACAACGCGTTCGCCGAGGCCCTGGTGGCGGGCGCCGCCGAGGGCGCCCGCGTCGCCGTGCAGGACTACCACCTGGCGCTGGTGCCGCGGATCCTGCGCGCTCGCCGCCCCGACCTGCGCATCGCGCACTTCTCGCACACCCCGTGGGCTCCCCCGGAGTACTTCCGGATGCTGCCCGGGCAGGTCGCGCGCGAGCTGCTGGAGGGCATGCTGGGCGCGGACCGGCTGGGCTTCCTCAGCCCGCGCTGGGCGGAGGCCTTCCTGCGCTGCTGCGAGGAGATCCTGCGCGCGAAGGTCGACTTCGAGCGGCGCACCGTGGAGCACGGCGGCCGGGTGGTCGGGGTGGGTGTGCACGCCCTGGGCGCGGACGAGGAGGGGCTGCGCCAGAGCGCCGCCGACCCGGCCGTGGCCTCGCGCCGGAGCACCCTGCGGGACGCGGTCGGCGACACGCGGCTGATCGTGCGGGTGGACCGCACGGAGCTGTCCAAGAACATCGTGCGGGGCCTGGAGTCCTACCGCGAGCTGCTGACCGCACGCCCGGAGTGGCGGGGGCGGGTGACCCACCTGGCGTTCGCCTACCCGAGCCGGGGCGACGTACCGGAGTACCGGGAGTACACCGACGCGGTGCTGCGGACCGCCAAGGAGATCAACGAGGAGTTCGCGACCCCGGAGTGGACCCCCCTGATCCTGGAGGTCAACGACGACTACCCGCGTTCGCTCGCCTCGTTCCAGATGGCCGACGTGCTGCTGGTCAACCCCATCCGGGACGGCATGAACCTGGTCGCCAAGGAGGGCCCGGTCCTGTCGGAGCGGGACTCGGTGCTGGTGCTGTCGCACGAGGCGGGGGCGGCCGACGAGCTGGGCGGGCACGCGCTGCTGGTCAACCCCTACGACACCGTGGAGACGGCGGAGGCGCTGCACGAGGCGCTGTCGATGCCCGCTGAGGAGCGGCGCAGGCGCAGGGAGCGGCTGGCCGAGGCGGCGGTGGCGCTGCCGCCTCGCCGGTGGTTCCAGGAGCAGTTGCGCTCACTGGACTGAGCCCGGAGGGCGGGGGCGTGTCCGCCGTCGGGAGACGGTACACGCCCCTCGGCCGGGAGCCGGTCAGCCGGTGGCGCCCCTCCCGGCCTCCGCCTCGGCGAGGAGCCGCCGGACGATGTCGCTCTTGGCGTCGGCGTAGTCCTGGATGCGGTCCCAGGTCCGCTCCGCCAGCTCGCGCTTGACCGCGGTGTAGCGCTCGCGCGCGTCGGCGTCGGCGATGAGGTGGTCGCGGAAGCGGCGCATGCGCTCGGCCTCCTCGCACCCCCGGCTGAACACGTGCAGGTTGAGGTTGACCTCGGAGCCCTTGAACACCCGGTGCTCGTACCAGTCGGGCTCCCTGATCACCAGGGGGTACCCGGCGGCTTCGAGGTCGGGCAGGTAGGCGGCCTCGTCCGAGGAGTCGGCGACGAGGAGCAGCAGGTCCACACAGGGTTTGGCGGCGAGGCCGGGCACCGCGGTGGAGCCGACGTGCTCGAAGAGCAGCACGCGGTCGCCGAGGGCGGCGCGGATCCTCCCGTCCTCGCGCCGGAACAGGTAGGGCCACTTGGGGTCGTACTCGGAGAGGCGGACGCGCCCGTTGACGAGGTTGCGGAACTCGGGCGCGATCCCGGCCCGCGGCTCGCCCCGTGAGGGCAGAGGAGACGCTTCGAGGGGTGACATTCTCCAAAGCCTTGTCGCCCCGGATGTCCGCGTCAAGCCCGTCCGGCGTTGCTTACATATGCACGCGCGCACGTGGCATCACAGCCCGTCGGGGGCCCGTGACGTGCGGCGACCGCGTGCCGTGTGCGGTGTCCGGTTCCGGCCGGGAGGGCCGCACGGCGCGCCCGCCGCACCCCGCGGCGGGCGGAGCCGCGCCTGGTCGGGAGGCGGCTCCACCAGCGCCAGCGAACCCTCCAGTTCGGGTGCTCCCCTCAGGTGCTCGAACCGGCGGTCCCGGGTCCCGTCGGCCAGGTCCCGGGACAGGTGGGCGCTGAACCGCTCGTGCACCGCCTCGTCCACGAGGCCCCACGCCGAGCAGGACAGGCGCGCGCCCGCCTCCAGCAGGCCCTCCGGCCGCCCGTAGCAGGCCTCGTTGAACCCGTCGGAGCGGTCCAGGGGCACTGGGAGGGGCACGACGCTGGTGGCACCGCCGAGTCCGGCGGCCAGGTCGGCGATCGCCGGGTAGCGGCGGGCCTCGGTGTCCAGGGCCTCGGGCGCGCACTCGTGGAGCCAGAAGTCGCGGACCGGGACCGGGTCGCAGGTGAGCACGGCCAAGCGGCGAGGAGGCGGAGAACCCGACCCGCGGGGGAGGAACCTCCCCGGTTCGGCTGGGAGGGGAGTCGAGTGCTCTCCGCCCTGTCGCGGGCGCGCCCGTGGCGGGGCGCCCGGCGGTGAGGACGCTATCCGCCGGGCGGAGGAGAACGCGAGTGCCGGACGGCCCCGACCCCGGCGCGGAGGTTGTGAGCGGCCCCACACCGTTGATACCGCGTATCCAGCAGTTGCGGCGTGACCGGAACCAGGAGCGGGGCGCAACAGGGACGTCCGGAACCGACCCGCACAGAAACCGTCCGGAACGGCGGAGCCGTCCGTGCCCTCCCGTGAGGGGAGGGCACGGACGGCTCCGGTCGCCCAGTCGCGGCTCAGTTGCCGCGCGTCTTGCGGCGGCGTCCGCCCTTGCGGCGGCGGCTGGCGGGCGGGGCCTCCGCGGCGCGCTCGGCGGCGATCAGCTCGTCCTGCTCGCGGCGCTCGGCCTTCACGCCGTAGGGGTCGGCGTTGGAGCGGCGCACCCACACCACGAGGACGAGCAGGCCCAGCACCACGACAGCGCCGACGGTGACGAACCACGCCCAGACGGGCACCGGCCCCGACTGATCGCCCCGTCCGGCCAGGTCCTCGTCGATGAGCGGGATGTCCTGGGCGATGCCGGACGCCTGCTGCTCCGCGCTGGGCAGGTGCAGCGCGGGCAGGCCGTCGGGGCCGGGCTGGGAGCCCTCCACCAGGGCGTCGCGGATCTGGTCGGGCCGCAGCTGCGGGTGCTCCGCGCGCATCAGGGCGGCGGCCCCGGCGACCATCGCCGCGGCGTAGGGGTCCCCTGTCACCTCGGTCTGGCCCGGCTCCGGTCCCGCCGTGACCAAGTCGGCGCCGGGGGCGGTCAGCGCGATCATCCCGGCCCCGGGCGCGCCCTCGATGAGGGCTCCGTCCTGGTCGGTCCCCGCGACGGTGAGCACGTTGGGGTCCTCGTCCTCCCCCGCCGGGCCGACGACCAGAGCGCCGTTGTCGGAGGCCTCCTGGGTGGCCTCGGCGAGGCCGGGTCCGGCGGGCTCGGGCAGCAGGATGACCTGGGCGCCCTCCTGGGAGGCGAACCGCACGGCCTCGGCGAGCCGGTCCTCCGTCGGCAGCACGAGCGCGGTGGCCTCGGGCGCCACGCCCAGGATGCCGCCCTCGGCGTCTTTGCCGTACCCGTGGGCCGCGACCAGTCCGGCCGAGGCGTTGCCCCGCCCGACGTCGCCGTCGTTGTCACCGAACCGCGTGTCCAGTTGGACGTTGTCGACCAGGTCCGGGTGCTCCTCGTCGACGGAGACGCCCGGAAGCGCGACCGTGGCGCCCTGGCCCTGGTTCTCCTCCCACAGCTGCGGCGCCCCCACGGCCTGGAGTCCCCACTGCTCGGGCCGGTAGTCGGGGATCAGGTCCGCCGCGGCCGGAGCCGAGGTCAGACCGAGGACGGCGGCGGTGGCGGCCGCGAAGACCGCGCTGGCCCCGCCACGGGCGCGGCGTGTGTGTATCCTGTTGCGGCTGTTGCCCCCGAGCACGTCAGGCTCCCTCGAACGATGCGGTCGACGTTCCACGCGGCCCTCCCCGGACCCCGGCAATTCTGTCACGAGCACAGGATTCAGGCGTGGACAAGTGTCCTGAGGGGTAGAAAACGCAACTGTATCCCTGGTGCCAGTCCTGCGGTTTCGGCTCCTCATGCGGCATGTCGAGTCGCTAGCATGAGTCGGGCCGATCCGGACAAACCAATTTCCCGTCCAGGGGGTGTCCCATGCCGAATATCGGTCCGACCGAAGACGGTCAGTCGGCCCTCGCCGAGCGCGAGCAGCGCATCCTCGCCTTCGAACGCCAGTGGTGGAAGTTCGAGGGCTCCAAGGAACAGGCGATCCGTGACGAGTTCGGGTTCTCCGCGACCCGCTACTACCAGCTGCTGAACGGGCTGGTGGAACGGCCGGAGGCCCTCGCCTTCGACCCGATGACCGTCAAGCGGCTGCGTCGGCTGCGCGCCGACCGCCGCCGTCAACGCAACGCACGCCAGTTGGGCATCCAGCTCTGACGTTTCCCGTCTCCCTCTTCTTCTTCGGGTCGTTCGTACCCAACCCGCGCCCCGGTGGACACCCGCGGTCCCGTCGGCGTCCTCCGTCCGGGCCGCCCCCGCGGCGGGGATCGGCGGAGCCGTCCCACGAGGCCGGCCGAACGCCCGACACCGCACGGGCATCCGCTGAAACAACCGTCACACACGCGGTGGGGTCCCCTCGGCGCGGGGGCGCGTCGGTAGTCTGGCGGTCCCGCCCGGCCCGCATCCGCGGCCCCACCGGAAAGGCCCTCCATGTCCCTGCCCCAACCCAGCACGGACGCCGGACGCACCGCGCTCGACGCCTTCCTCGCCGCACCCGAGCGGGCGCTGGCCGCCTTCGACTTCGACGGCACGCTCGCGCCCATCGTCGCCGACCCGCGCACGTCCGCCCCCTACCCGGGGATCGTGGACGTGCTCGCCGACCTGGCCGGGCTCCTGGGCTCGGTCGCCGTGGTCACCGGCCGCCCCGCCGAGACGGCGGTGCGGCTGGGCGGCCTGGAGCGGGTTCCCGGCATCACCGTGCTGGGCCACTACGGCGCCGAACGCTGGGAGGGCGGGCGCGTGGCCGCGACGCCCGCGCCGCCCGGCGTGGCGGTGGTGCGCGAGGAGCTGCCCGGTCTGCTCGCCGACCTGGGCGCCCCGGAGGGCACCTGGATCGAGGACAAGGGGCGCTCGCTGGCGGTGCACACCCGGCGCACCGCCGACCCGGACGGCGCGCTCGCCCTGCTCACCCCCTCCCTGAGCGAACTGGCGCGGCGGTCGGACCTCCAGGTGGAGCCGGGCCGGATGGTGGTCGAGCTCCGTCCACAGGGTGTGGACAAGGGCGCGGCGCTCACCGCGCTCGTCGCCGAGAAGGGCCCGCGCGCGGTGCTGTACGCCGGTGACGACCTCGGCGACCTGCCCGCGTTCGAGGCCGTGGCCGGACTGCGGTCCCAAGGCGTCGAGGGCCTGAACGTGTGCTCGTCCTCGGACGAGGTCACCGCCGTGGCCGAGGCCGCCGACCTGGTCGTCCCCGGCCCCGCGGGGCTGGCCGACCTCCTGGCCGGGCTCGCCGAAGCGATCCGCGGAGCCTCGGAGGCGTGACTCCTCCGGGGCGTGGGCGCGCTCCCAACGCCCGTGTCGGCCGTCGCCGCCCGTCTCAGGACGAGGACTCGTGCGCCTGCGGCGTGAGCGCCGACCGCGCGGCCGACCGCAGGTCCACCAGCCCGGTCCGGTCGCGCCCGTAGTGCACGGCGTTGGTGAGCATGCCCACGTACCGGCCGCTCTGCGGGTGCATGAACAGGCTCGTTCCGGTGAAACCGTTGTGGTAGACCACCCCCTCCGGTGTGACCAGCCAGCCCAGGCCGCGCCACAGCCTGGCCCCAGCGTCCACGTGCGGCTGCCAGCTCGCGCGCACGTAGGAGGACGGCACCGGCCCCTGTCCCCCGTCGTGCATCCGCAGGATCTCCCGGGTGAACGCGCCGAGGTCGATGGCGGTGCTGAACACCCCGGCGTGCCCCGCCACGCCGCCCATCAGCGCGGCCGCCTCGTCGTGCACCACCCCCCATGTGGGGGCGGCTCCCGGAATGCGGCGCTCGGTGGGCGCCACGCCGGGCGAACGCGTCAGGGGCCCGAAGGCGGTGGAACGCATGCCCATCCGTTCCCACAGGTCGCGGGCCAGCCGGTCCAGGCCCGTGCCGTAGAGGCGTTCCAGGAGCATGCCGAGCAGGATGAACCCGCGGTCGACGTAGGCGTAGCCGGGTTCCTCCAGCGGGTCGGCGAGGATCGCCTCCGCGAGGTCCCGGTCGGTGCCCACGTATCTCTCCAGCCAGGTCACGGGGTTGAGGCGGCCGGTGTGGGTGAGGATCTGCCGTGTGGTGACCTCCGCGCCGGGCAGGTGGTCCACGTCCAGGTACTCCGACATCGGGGCGTCCAGGTCCATGATCCCCTCGGCGACAGCCTGGCCGACCAGCGGCCAGGTCGCCATGACCTTCGTCAGGCTCGCGACGTCGTAGGCCACGTCCGGGGCGGTGTCGTGCTCGCCGTCGACGCGGCCGACGGCGACGAACTCCCACATCCCGCCGGTGCCGATCACGGCGGCTCCGCCGGGCAGCCACCCGGCGTCCACCATCACCTTCAGAACGCCCCGAATCCGCGCCCCTGTCTCCGTGAGCCAGTCACCATCACGCACAACACGCCTCCCCCCGGGTGGTCTCGTCTTCCGGCGATACCCCGTTATCAGGTTGTTGTCACACGGGTTCGGGAGGTGCACAGGACGAAACCCCCGCAGGTCGCAGCCGTAATGAGGGCCGCGGCGCGCGGCGGAGTAGTCTGGCGCCGGAGAAGCCCCGAGGAGGACGATGAGCAGCCAGACCCCCGTGCCCGCAGGTTTCCGCGGCGTGGCCGGAAACATCGGGATCAAGGACCCCAACGACGACTTCTTCGCGGTGGTGTCGGAGGTCCCCGCCCGCGTGTCCGCCGTGTTCACCCGGTCGCGGTTCGCCGGACCCAGCGTGCTGCTGAGCCGCCGCTCGGCGGCCGACGGCAGCGCGCGGGGGGTGGCGGTGGTCGCCCGCAACGCCAACGTGGCCACGGGCGGGGTCGGTGACAGCCACGCCCGCGAACTCCAGGAGCGCGTGGCGCGGGCGGCGGGCGTGCCGCCCGAGGAGGTGCTGGTCGCCTCCACCGGGGTGATCGGCCGCCCGTACCCGATCGAGAAGGTCCGCTCCTACCTGGACGCCCTGCCCGCGGAGTTCCCCCCGGCCGACCTGGACCGCTCGGCCGCGGCGATGATGACCACCGACACCCGGCCCAAGACCGCCTCGGCGACGGTGGGCGGGGCGACGCTGACGGGCATCGCCAAGGGCGTGGGCATGATCGAGCCGAACATGGCGACCATGCTGGCCTGGTTCTTCACCGACGCCGAGCTGGAGCAGCCGGTGCTGGACGAGGTGTTCCGCCGGGTGGTGGACCGCACGTTCAACGCGCTGAGCATCGACACCGACACCTCCACCAGCGACTCGGCGGCGGTGTTCGCCAACGGCCTGGCCGGGCCGGTGGACGCGGCGGAGTTCGAGGCGGCGCTGTACGAGGTGGCCCTGAAGCTGGTGCGGATGATCGCCTCCGACGGCGAGGGCGCCGGCAAGCTGATCGAAGTGCGCGTGACCGGCGCGCGCGACGACGCCCAGGCCAAGCGGGTGGCCAAAGCGGTGGTGAACTCCCCGCTGGTGAAGACCGCCGTGCACGGCGCGGACCCCAACTGGGGCCGGGTGGCGATGGCGGTAGGCAAGTGCGAGGAGGAGACCGACATCCTCCCGGGCAACGTGCGGATCTCCTTCGGCGACGTGGAGACCTACCCGGCGCAGGCCACGGACGAGGTGCTGGAGCGCGCCGCCCAGCACATGAAGGGCGACGAGGTGGTGATCGGCGTCGGTCTGGGTGTCGCCGACGGCGCCTTCACGGTCTACGGCTGCGACCTGACCGAGGGGTACATCCGGATCAACGCCGACTACACGACCTGAGCCGCCGGTCCGGGCCCGGAGGGGTTTCGGACAGCCAGGCCGGTCGGTCACGGTCGGCGGCTCCGTGCACAGCGGAGGCGGTGCGATCGTGGAAGTGGAGCGGTAGAGGCGGCGCCACCCTTGTCCACAGGGGGTGGCGCCGCCTCCTCTTTCGCGGTTTCCTGGATACAGGGGGTCCGCAACTCCCAGCGGCATCGGCGTGCACGGGGTTGGAGGCCGGGCGGCATGCCCGAAGGCCGCAGAGCCGACGGCGTGCCCGCGAACCCGTAGGGCACCGCGCGCCCGGGGTTCGGGACGGCACCGGCACGGCCGCGTTCCGGACCAGGTCCGCCCACGCCCGCGCAACGGGTCAGTGCACGCTGAGACCGCCGTCGACGGCCAGCATCTGCCCGGTGACGAAGGCGGAGGCGTCCGAGGCGAGGAAGACCGCCAGCCCCGCGAAGTCGCGGGGAAGGCCGTTGCGTCCGACCATGGTGCGTGCCGCGAGCCGCTCCTCCCGGCCGGGCACCGCGACGGTTGGCAGCGTCATCGGCGTGACCACGAATCCGGGGACGACGGTGTTGGCGGTGACGCCGTGCGGCGACCACGCCTCGGCCTGGGAGCGTGAGAGCCCGCCGATTCCGGCCTTGCTGACGCCGTACACCCCCGAGTCGCCGAACGCGCTCCACGACTGCTGGGAACCGATGTTGAGGATCCGGCCCCAGCCCCGCTCGGCCATCCGCGGCCCGCACGCCTGGCCCAGCAGGTACGGCGCGGCGAGGTTGACCGCCAGCGTCTCGGTCCAGACCTCCTCCGTCGTCTCCCCGAGCGGAGGCCGGTGGTTGACCCCCGCCGCGTTCACCAGGACGTCCGCCCCCGTCACCGGCTCGCTCACGCAGAACTCCCCGAGCGCGTCGCGGTCGGCCAGGTCGATCGGGGTGGTGCCGACCTCGACCCCCCGGGCGGCGAACTCCTCGGCGGTGCGGGCCAGGCGTCCGGCGTCGCGGGCCACCAGGTGGACGCTCGCCCCGGCGCGGCCCAGGGCCTCGGCGATGCCGCGGCCGATCCCCGAGTTCCCTCCCGTCACGAGGGCACGGCGGCCGGTGAGCCCGAACAGCTCGTCCAGGTAGGCCCGGTGCGGGCCGGTGCGGTCGGTCAAGAGACGCCCCCTGTCGGGTCGCATGGATAGCGGTGCGGCGGAGACCGCCGCACCGCAGAGTCTGCCGCCAGGGAACGCGCAGGCCGAAGGCGGCACCACCCTTGTGCACAGGGGGTGGCGCCGCCTCCTCTTTCGCGGTTTCCTGGATACAGGGGGTCCACGGCCTCCGGCAGCACGGGCGCGCCCGCGAACCCGTGCGGCATCGGCGTTCCCGCGATCCGGTCTGACGCCTGCGCAAGCCCACCCCGGCGTGCCCGGGACCGGTCCGGCGTCCCCCTGTGACGGGAGCGGGCCCAGCTCCCGGCTAGATGTGGACGGCCGGGCCGTCGGTCATCCTGCCCGAGCGCATGAACAGCGACAGCACCGCGGCGACCAGCATGACCGCCGCCGCGATGGTGAAGGCGAGCTGCAGGCCCTCCATGAAGGCCAGGTTGCTGGCCCCGGTCACGGCCGCCACGACCTCCGGGGTCGCCCCCTCGGGCAGCACCGCGCCGCCCTGGGCCACGACGCTCTGCATGCCCGCCAGCTCCCCTGCGGCGGGTTCGGCCAGCCCCGCGGCGGCGAAGTGGCCGGGCAGGGTGGCGACGATGGTCGCGGACATGACCGCGCCCAGGACCGCCGTGCCCAGCGAGCCGCCGAGCTGCATGGCTGCCTGCTGCACCGCCGAGGCGACACCGGCGTACCGCACGGGGGCGTTGCCGATGATCGCCGCCGTGGCGCCGGTCATGATCAGGCTCAGGCCCGTGCCGAGGAGCACGAACGCGGCCGAGATGTAGAGCACGCCCGTGTCGGTCCGCAGCAGCGACAGCATGAACATGCCCGCCGACGCCAGCAGCAGGCCCGCCGTCGTGGGCGGCCGGGCGCCGACCCGGTCCAGGATCCGGCCCGCGATCGGCGAGGTGACCGCCATCAGCGCGGTCATGGAGATGAGCTGGAGGCCGGTCTGGGCGGGGCTCATGCCCCGCACGCCCTGGAGGTAGAAGGTGATGAAGAACAGCGACCCCATCAGGCTCAGCGCCATCGCGACCGTCAGGACGGTACCGATGGAGACCGAGGGGTTGGCGAACAGGCCGAGCGGGAGCAGGGGCTGCTCAGCGCGGCGTTCCCACACCAGGAAGGCCGCGGTGAAGACCGCCGTGACGGCCAGCGAGCCCAGTGTGACGGGGTGGCCCCAGCCCACGCTGGGCGCCTCCACCAGGGCCCACACCAGGGCGAAGATGGCGATGCTCAGCAGCACGATGCCGGGCACGTCCATCCGGCTTCCGGCGTCGGTCGGCTTGTTGGCGGCCAGCAGCCACAGGCCGAGTCCGAGGGCGACCGCGCCCACCGGGACGTTGATGTAGAAGACGGCCTCCCAGCCGAGGGAGCCGACCAGGACGCCGCCCAGGATGGGGCCGCCCGCCGTGGCGGCGCCGATGAGGCTGCCGAAGACGCCGAAGGCCCGGCCGAGCTTGCTGGGCGGGAAGCTGGCGCGCAGCAGGCCCATCGCCGAGGGCAGGAGCAGCGCCCCGAAAATCCCTTGCAGCACCCGGAAGGCGACGAGCATGATGACACCGGCCGACAGCGCGATCGCCACCGAGCTGAGCACGAAGCCGACCGCGCCCACCAGGTAGGTGTTGCGGTAGCCGAAGCGGTCGCCGATCTTGCCCGCCGTGATCAGGAAGACCGCCAGGCCGAGCAGGTAGCCGTGGGTCACCCACTGGAGTTCGGCCAGCGAGGCGCCCAGGCTCGTGCCGATCGCGGGGTTGGCGACGGCCACGATGGTGCCGTCCAGCGCCACCATCATCACGCCGAAGGCGATGGCGACCAGAGTCGCCCAGGGGCTCTCCGTCCAGCGCCGCTCGCGCTCCGTCTCCGGAGCGGCCTTCGGGACGGTCTGTGCGGTCATGGTTCCCCCTGGGGGCCGGTGTCGTCGTCCGCACGATTATGTCTGTCACTGACTCTTTGCAGCAAGTGCGTTTTGTCAGTCGCTGACGTAATCTGTTTCACACGGTATCCTCGGTCGACAGAGCCGGAACCAGCGGACAGAGCCGACACGCGGGAGGGCACGTCCATGAGCACGACGAGCGCCGAACCGGGGGAGCAGCTCGGGCTGCGCGAGCGCAAGAAGGCCCGGATGCGCGAGTCCCTCATGGAGTCGGCGCTGCGCCTGTTCCACGAGAACGGTTACCAGGGGACGACGACAGAGGAGATCGCCTCGTGCGTCGGGGTCTCCCAGCGCACGTTCTTCCGTTACTTCGGTTCCAAGGAGGACGTGGTCCTGGAGGCGGTCGAGGACCTCGACGAGCAGTTGTTCGCCGCCCTGCTGGCCCGTCCCGCCGAGGAGTCGCCGTTCGCCGCGCTGCGCAACGCGATGCTCGACCACTGGGCCTACCTCGAACGCGAGACGCTCCACCTCCGGGGCAGCGCCATGGGGCTGGTGTCCGAGAGCCCCGAGCTGATCGAGGTCAACATGCGCTACTGCCACCGCAGGCAGGAGCGGTTGGCCCGGGCGCTGGGCGAGCGCACCGGCGTCGATCCGGTCACCGACCCGCGCCCGGGGGTCCTGGCCTCGGTTTTCCTGTCCGTGCTCAACAGCGGCCACCAGGCGTGGTGCGCGTCCGGCTCCAGCGATGTGGAGGAGCTGGTCCAGGCGTTCCTCGAAAGGTTCGACCTGGTGCCCGAGGTGGTCGGCGGCCGTTGGGAGAGCCCCCGGGGCTGAGCGGCCTCATGGCTGAGCGGCTACGCGGCGCCACGGGCCCTCACCTCGGCTCACATGGGGAACCCCAGTCGGACAGGGCGCACCAGACGCGCACCAGGTCCCGGAGTTCGTCGAACTCACCCGGAGGGGAACTGGTCGTGCGGCAGGCCATTGCCGTGGCGGGAGCCGTGGGCGCGGCGGAAGACGGTGCGGCCAGCAGGTCGCCGACCGGAACCCGTGGCAGCGGAGGCATGTAGGGGCGGACCAGCGCGCCCGCCGTGCGGTCGGGGTTCAGGGTGGGGCGCCGCTTGTCGGACGCGGGCCGCGACTCGGGAACAGATCGCTGGCGCGGCGCGGACGCGGGCCTCAGCCCGAAGGCAGGTCGCGGCGCGGACGCGGGCCTCAGCCCGAAGGCAGGCCGCGGCGCGGACGGGGGCCTCGGTGCGTAAGCAGGTCGCGATTCAGGGGCGGGTCGCGGTCGCGGCGCGGGGACGGGCGGAAGCTCGGGACGCGGCGGCGCACTCTCGATGGCCCCGGTCGGGCGTCGCGTGCCGAGCAGGTGTCCCAGCGTCCACGCGAGCGCGGCGGCGCACAGCATCCACATCCGTTCGGCCCATGAGCGGTGACGCCTGCGGTGCCTGCCGATAGGGTTTTCCACGGTCTCCTCCTGGTGTTGTCAGGTGGTGATCACGCCCCGGCCCGGTGCTCGTGACACCGGTTCGGGGCACCTCGCTTTCTGATGCTTTCGCGCGGGTGCCATCGGCCCCGACAGGGCTGCGCTCCCCGCTCCGGTGGCAGTGTTCCCTCAGACCGCGACGGCGTCGTCGGGTTCGGGGACGGGCGCGTGGGGGTCGACGTGCGCCCACACCGTCAGGGGCATGCCGGGCTCGCCGCTCCAGCCCCACTCCACGGACAGGCGGTCCACGAGGTGCAGGCCGCGTCCGCCGACGCGAAGGTCGTCGCTGCGCGGTGACAGACGGGGAAGGCACGCGGGCTGACCGGGGCGCGGCCCGTCGTCGGTGACCGCCAGGTGGATGACCTGCTTCGACAGGTGCCGCATCTGGAGCTTCACCCGGCCACCAGGGGCACCGGAGGCGGTGTGCAGCCAGGCGTTGTTGACCAGTTCACTCACCACCAGCACCGGGGAGAAGGTCCGGTGGACCTGAACCCGAGCGCCCCGCTGGCACCAGCTACGGATCTGAGGCGCCTGGCTCACCTCCGGCCCGAAGAACGCCGTGCGCACCCCGGTCCCGCCACTCCCCCGACGCGGCAAGTCGCTCCCGCCGTCCTCCGCCGCCCGCCTCGGTCGCGGCACGCCAAAGCTGTTCACACTAATCAATGCCTTTCACTTCTCCATCGAGAGCACCCTGCACCCCATGGACAAATTGTCCGAATTCTAAGAATTTGAGAGATATAACGCCGAACGCTCAAATCACCGACGCACAACAACCTTGACCCCGCCAGCGAAGAAGTTTCCATAGATGCCAAATGTTTCTCGCGAACTCTCGCCCCAGATGGCCCTGCCTGGCAGAATCCTCAAAGAGAATCGAATCTGTTTGATTCCCTTGGAGCACCATGCCGCGCAAACCCAACCCTGCGTACCGGAAGTTCGCCACTGAGCTGCGCAAACACCGCAAGGCCAGGTCCTGGACCCAGGAACGGGTGGCTGAGCAGATGAACTGCTCCACCTCGCTCATCTCTTAGAGCTCGCGCGGATAGGACGGCGTATGGATCAGGGGCACCGGGCAGGACGAGAGTCCCACCGGTAGCGCTTCCAGGACTGCCGGACCAGGCGGCGGATGATGATGATCGCGCTGGCCAGCGCCACCCAGGCGTTCTGCACGCACCCTTGCCGGTCGGTCACCCTCGCCAGCGCCGAGAACCCTCTGTTGTGCCATGAGTTGGTCCGCTCGACGACCCATCTACGAGTGTGGTTGATAGGCAGGAATACCCCCTTGGGAGTGATGTTCGGGGTGCAGCCCAGCTCGGAGAGAAGATCCCGGGTCCGAGCCGAGTCATAGCCCGCATCCAGGTGAACCGTAATGACCTCAGGAAGCCTGAATCCGAACACGGCGAGGGTCTCTAGCGTCGGACGCAGGAGCGGAGAGTCGTTCCTGTTGGCCCCGGCCAGCACCCATCCGATCGGAATCCCGCCGCCGTCCACGAGCACCGATCTCTTGAGACCCGATTTGCCGCGGTCGACAGGGCTGCGGCCGGTGTTCTCTCCTCCGCACGGTGCCTTGACGATGCATCCGTCGACCACGAGGTTGTCCAGGTCGAGGCCGACAGCCTGGTCGTAGGCTTCCAGCGCCAGGTGGTGGAGCCGCTCGAACACGCCGGCACGGATCCACTCGTCCCGGCGGGCTCGCATCGTGGTCGCCGAGCAGGTCTCATCGGCGTGCTGCTGGTAGGTACCTCCCAGGACGAGGCGGGCCAGAAGCTTGTCAAAAACGACCCGGTCTGGGATGTGCGGGCGGTGACACCCCAGAGGGTGGTTGATGTTGCGTTCGGGCAGCAGGGCTCGGAACTGTTCCCACAGAGGGTCGGCGATGAAGCCGGGCAGGACGGGCACGTGGTCTTGTGATCGTCGTCGAGAAGAAGGGCGGGGCCGCCGCGCCGTACCCGTCCGGGCGCGGCGCGGCGGCCCCGGTCCTGCTACCCGACGTGCGGCTGCCCCGCCGCGGTGGACGGCGAGCGGGAGATGACCACGGCACCGACGACCAGCCCGATAACGGCGAGCACCGCAGCGACCACGAACGGGTCCCCGGAGTGCAGGGCCGGTGCGAACCCGAGGCCGACGTAGACGGCCACCCCGGCTGCTCCGCCGAGCTGGTCAGATGCTCGCTGGACGCCGGAGGCGATCCCGGCGTCCTCCTCGGTGGTGCCGCTGACTGCGATGTACTGCAGACCCACGAGCCCGAAGCCCATGCCCGCTGCGATCAGTAGCATCCCCGGGAGCAGCCACACCGCTCCACCACCCAGGACGGCCACGAGCGCGACCACGCCCATCGCGCCGGCAGCCGCTGCCAGGCCGACCAGCACGCAGGCGCGTGCGCCCCAGTGTCCCAGCAGCCGAGGCACGAGCACCGAGGCCACGATCAGCGCCACGGCCAGGGGCAGCATCGTCAGGCCTGCCCCCAGAGGCCCGATACCGAGCCTGTCCTGCAGGTAGAACGTGAACAGCAGGAACGAGGTCGACAACGCACCGCTGAGCAGCATCGTCGTCAGGTTCGCCCGCAGCCGGGCCCGATCGGCGAAGAAGGTCAGCGGGACCAGCGGGTTCGGCGACCTCGACTCGACCCGCACGAACCCGGCAGCAGCCAGCACCGCGCACACCAGCGCGACCCCGCTGACCCACAGGCCGGTGGCAGGCTCGCCCGCCTCGACCGCGGCGTAGACGAACAGCAGCGGGCACGCGGTCAGCAGGAGCGAACCGGGAAGGTCCAAGCGGCACCGTCCCCCGGACGCGGGCCGGTCGGCCGGTACCAGGAGCAGCGCGGCCACGATCACGACCAGGATGAAGGGCACCGAGACCAGGAAGACCCAGCGCCAGCCCAGGTGGGCGGTGATGATCCCTGACAGGGCGAACCCGAGAACCAGGCCGCAGCTGGCCACGGCCGCCCACACGCTCAGGGCCCGTGAGCGGCGCGGCCCCTCGGGGAAGAGCAGCACGATGGTCGCCATCGCCGCGGGCAGCGCGACAGCCTCGCCCGCGCCCTGGAGCAGGCGGGCCGCGACCAGGACCGGAAAGGACGGGGCCAGGCCAGCCAGCAGGGAGGCCGCGCCGAAGACGCTCGTGCCGACCAGGAGGGTGCGGCGGCGGCCGAGAAGGTCACCGAGCCGACCGCCGAGCATCAGCAGCCCTCCGCCGGTGATGGTGTAGCCGACCACGACCCAGGTCAGGGAGTGTCCCCCGACGCCGAGGTCCGCGCCGATCGAGGGCAGCGCGATGTTGACCACGGTCACGTCGACCGCGATGAAGAACTGCAGCATCGACATCGCGCACAGCACGAGCCATGCGCGCACAGGGGCGGGACCGATCCCGCATGAAGTGGTGGAAGTGCCTGAAAGCATCAATTGCTCCGTCGCTCTGAAGAGTTTCCGAGCAGCACGAAGGGCCGCTCCGGTCTGATCACGAAGCGGCTGGACGTTCCAGGTGAGGTGTTGCTGTGTGCCGGACGTCCCGCCGCTAGCGGGACGTCCTGGTCACTGCCGCGCAAGCGGCCGAGCTCGAAGCGCCTGACATGCTACAGATGCTAGCAGCGGGGAATATTCGCCCCCGGACCTGTCCCTCCTATCCGCGCGAGCTCTTACTGGGAGTTGGCGATCTACGCCCCTCAGCTCAAGCAGTGCCAGTCCCTGGACCGGATCTTCGAGACCTCCGGGGTCTTCGAGAGGTCATGGAGCAGTTTCAACGGCGAGAGCATCTACCCGGCAGGCGCACAGACTGCTGTGGATTTTGAGCACGCCGCGACCGAGATCCGCGAGTACCACACGGTTCTCGTCCCAGGGCTGGTACAGACCTCCGCCTACGCTCGCGCCACCTACATGGCAATGCAGCCGTTCGCCGATGAGGACGCACTCGATCGGCTGGTGGAGTCGCGGATGAAACGACAGGCCATCCTTGGGGGTGCCGACCGGCCGCTATTGTGGATGGTGTTAGACGAAGGTGTTATCCGACGGGTTCTCGGTAGCAAGGCCACCATGAGGGAGCAACTGGGGCGCCTCCTCAAGTTGTCTGATGAGCGAGTCCTCAAACTCCAGATCGTGCCAGGACGGTGCAAGCTTCCCCCTGGCCTCTCCGGCCCCTTCAAGATCCACGCCTTCCCCGACCGCCCGATGGTCGTCACGGCCGAGTACGTGGTCGATGACCTGATCATCGACGATGTGGAGCAGGTGCGTTACTGCGCCAGCCTCTTCGGGGCCATCCAATCGGAAGCGCTGTCCACCAGCGACAGCTGTGAGCTGGTTCGACAGGTACAGGGAGAACTTGATGAGCAACCGTGAGTGGCGCAAGAGCAGCTACAGCAGCGGGGTGAACAACAACTGTGTAGAGGTCGCGGAAGGGCAGAGCGTGCTGGTCCGCGACACCCAGAACCGCGAACTCGGCCACCTCGCCTTCACCACCCCCGAGTGGACCAGCCTCCTCAACACCCTCAAAGCCCCCACCCGGTAAGCGCCCAAGCCCAGTCCAGTCCAACCCCACGACCGCGACCCGCGGCGGAGCCCGAAGACGCCGCCATGGGATGATCCCGTCCACCATGCGCACGGATCGGCTGTGGAGGCTGGCGATGTTCGCGTTACCCCTGGATACGGACGGCGCGGAACTGCGCCCGCTCGAACCGCGGCACGCCGAGGAGTTCCTGGCCGGCATCGACCGGGGACGCGAGTTCATCGGACGCCACATCGCGCTCCCGGACGTCATCGTGGATTTGGAGTCGAGCCGGACCTACCTGCGCTCGTACGCGGAGAAGGCCGCCACCGGCACCGGAGGCATCTACGGCATCTGGTCGGGTGAGCGGCTGCTCGGCGGGGTCCTCTTCCGCACGATGGACCTCAAGCACGGCACCGCCGAGGCGGGCTGCTGGCTGGAACCGTCGGCCGTGGGGCGAGGGCTGGTGACCAGGGCCGCCCAACGGATCATCGACTGGGCCGTCGAGGAGCGGGGCGTCCACCGCGTGGAGTGGCACGCCTCCTCGGCGAACGAGGCCAGCATCGCCGTCGCCCGGCGGCTCGGCATGACGCGGGAGGGCGTGCTGCGGGAGAGCTACGTCTACCGGGGCGAGCGCCACGACATGGAGGTCTGGTCGGTGCTCGCGCCGGAGTGGCGCGCACGACGCCAGACCTCCTGAAGGCCGGGCCCGGGACGGCTCCGTCTCGGCGCGTCACCCGCCCCCGGCTGGCGCGCGGAGCAGCGAGGCGCGGGCGGCCCGGCGGCCGAGAGAACCGCCCCCGCGCCACCGCGGAGACCGCACCCGGGAACTCCGGCGGCGCAGCGGCCCCTCCCGGTGGGACGATGGGCACACGTACCGCCGACGGTCACAACCCGGCCGACCCCGCGAACGAGGAAGAGCGCACCACCATGCCCGAGAAGTTTCTGCCCAGCACCATGACCGAGCGGGAAGCCAGCGACCTGTTCACCCGGCTCGACACGGACAAGGACGGCTCCATCGACATCCACGAGTGGCTGGCGTACGCCGAGCGGGATCTGGGGCTCGACCGGATGAGCGCGCTGCACGCCTTCGCCCTCGACGTCGACACCGACCACGACCTGCTCATCAGCCGGGACGAGTTCGTCCGGGTCGGCACGCGGGGGGCCTGAGGTCCCCGGACGCCCGGTGCCGTCCCCGCGTACCGGGTGCGCGCGGGCCCCGGGCCGGGCAGCACCCGACGAGGGCCGGTGCGGGGCGGCGGCCGAAGCACGTCGGGCCCGGTCCGCCCCCGCCACGGCAGGCACGGCGGGTCGTCCGTTCGGACGAGGCGCGTGCGGAGCGGTCGTCAGTAGCGTGCGGAGGGTTCGCACCGTTCGACCACGGACGGTGGACCCGTACAGAACCGTGTGATGGGAGAACCTCCGTGCCCCTTGCCCGAAGCGCCGCGCTGGCCGCGACCTCCGGACTGCTGCTCACCGCCGTGGCCACCCCCGTATCGGCGGCCCCCGGCTCGGAACCGGAGTGGCGGCCGTGCTCCGACGTCGCCCGGGGGTGGGACGAGAACGACGACCGCACCCTGTGCGCCACCGTTCCGGTGCCCCTGGACTACGGGGATCCCGACGGGCGCAAGATCGACATAGCGGTGACCCGTGTGCCCGCCGCCGAGGAGAGCGCCTATCCCATCCTGTTCAACCCCGGAGGCCCGGGGCATCCGGGCGTGACCACGCCCGGGCGCATCCTCGGCAGCGAGGCCGCGGACCTGGCTCTGAACCACGACCTCGTGGGATTCGATCCGCGCGGCGTGGGCTACAGCGACGCCGTGGAGTGCGGTCTGGAGGCCACCGCCCCCGACCCCGGCCTGAGCGACGAGGAGAGCGCACGGCACGTCGCCGGGGAGCAGAGCCGGATCAACCGCGAATGCCACGCCCGGGACCCCGAGTTCGTGGACTCGCTGACCGCGGAGAACGTGGCCCGGGACATGGATCTGATCCGCGAGGCGCTGGGCGCGGAGACGATCGGTTTCTACGGAGTGTCCTGGGGAACCCTGCTCGGCGCCGCCTACAGGTCGATGTACGACGACCGGGTCGAGGCCATGCTCCTGGACTCGGTGGTCTCACCCGAGGCCAGTGTCACCGTGTTGGACGAGGGGCAGGCGATGGCCGTCCAGGCCGCGTTCCACCGCTTCACCGACTGGATGGCCGAGCACGACGACCACTACGGGCTCGGCACAGACGCCGACCGCATCCGGGAGGAGGTGTACGGACTGCGGGAGGAGCTGACTGAGGAGCCCCGCACAGGACCCGACGGCGCGGTCGTCGACGGCGACGCCGTGACCGCGCTGCTGGCCACCCCCGAACGCGAATGGTCCTCCAGCGCCCGCTCCCTCGTCACGCTCCTCGACGGGGGCGTGCCCGAGCCCGGGGTCGCCCGCGGACCGGTCTCCGGCGCCGGTTGGGACTCCGAACCCGTCTTCGACGCCTTCGCGCAGGTGTCGCTGCTCTGCAACGACTCCGACAGCCCGCGCGACTTCGGGGAAGTGTGGCAGAACCGGTTGGAGCGGGCCGAACGGTACCCCGTCATGGGCACCATGGGCTTCTACGAGCACTCCTGCGTCGGGTGGCCCGAGGAGGGTGCGGCTCCCGACCTGAACCGCGGGGACAGCCCGCTGCAACTGGTGGGCCACGTCAACGAGATGATCACCCCGCACGACTGGGCGCTGGACATGAGGCGGGTCGTCGGCGGAGAGGTCATGAGCGTGGAGGACGACGGGCACGGAACCCTCTCCGGTCTGGACTGCGCCGAGGCGGCCGTCGACTTCTTCGACACCGGGCGGACCACCACGCGGACGTGTCCGGGACCGCCCGCGCCGACCCCCGAGGGCTGAGGACGGGCTCGCCCGCGGCCGTGCGCCCTCCCCTGTCCCGGATGCGGGGGAGGGGAGGGCGCACGGCGTGCCCGGGCGGGCGTCAGCGGTCGGCGGCCTCCGGGTGGGCGGCGGCCCTGACCGCCTCGCGCGCCTGTTCGGCGCTGGAGGCGGCGACCGCCAGGTCGGCCAGTTCGCGGCAGTCGCTGCGGGTGTGCAGGGCCAGCGCGTGGCGCACGGCGGGCAGCGCGGGCGCGGACATCGACAGGCTGGTCGCGCCCAGCCCCACCAGCACCAGGGCCAGCAGCGGGTCGGCGGCGGCCTCGCCGCACACGCCCACCGGGCGTTCCGAGCGCTCTCCCGCGCCGCCGACGGTGCCCACCAGTTGGAGCAGCGCGGGCTGCCAGGGGTCGAGCAGGTCGGGCAGCGCGCCGAGGGTCCGGTCGGTGGCCATGGTGTACTGCGCCAGGTCGTTGGTGCCGATCGAGACGAAGTCCACCCGGGACAGCAGCCGGTCGGCGAGCAGCGCCGCGCCGGGCACCTCGATCATCACGCCGACCTGGTCGAGCCCTGCCTCGCGGGCGAGGGAGACGAACTCCTCCGCCTCGTCGGGCGTGGACACCATCGGCGCCATGACCCGGACCTTGGCGGAGGTCTCCCGGGTGGCGGCGGCGATGGCCGTGAGCTGGTCGGTGATCAGGTGGGGGTGCACCCGCGAGGTGCGGAACCCCCGTACGCCGAGCGCGGGGTTGTCCTCGTGTCCGGTCGCGGCGAAGGCCAGGGGCTTGTCCGAACCGGCGTCCAGGGTCCGCACCGTGACCGTGCGTCCGGCGAACGCCTCGAACAGGGCCGTGTAGGAGGCGGTCTGCTCCTCGACGGTGGGCGGGTCCGAGCGCTCCAGGAAGAGGAACTCGGTGCGCAGCAGCCCCACGCCCTCGCTGTCGTGGGCGCCGGCCTTCCGCGGGTCGCCCTCGCCGACGTTGAGCAGCAGCGAGACCGGGACGTCGTCGGCGGTCCGGCCGGGACCGGTGGCCCGGGCCAGCAGCGCGCGCCGCCGCTCGGTGCGCTCGCGCATCCGCTCGGCGAGCTCCTCGTCGGGCTCGACCTCGACGGTTCCGGCGTCGCCGTCCACCGCCACCGGGGTCGCGTCGCGCAGTTCGGCGGCCCCCGCGCAGCCGACCACGGCCGGGATGCCGAGCGACCGGGCCAGGATGACCGTGTGGCTGGTGGGTCCGCCGTAACGCGTGACGATGGCGAGCACGCGCTCGACGTCGAGCTGGACGGTGTCGGCGGGCGCGAGGTCGTCGGCGACCAGCACGTGCGCGACACCGGGGTCGGGCAGCCCGGGCATCGGCAGCCCCAGCAGCACGGCGGTGGCGCGGTCCCGGATGTCGGCGAGGTCGGCGGCGCGTTCGGCGAGGTAGCCGCCCGCCGCCTGGAGCAGCTCCTGGTAGGCGCCGCAGGCCGCGTGGACGGCCCAGGCCGCGGGGTCACCGGCCTCGGTGCGCTCGGCGGCGCGGCGGGCGAGCTCGGGGTCGCGGGCCATGAGCGCCTGGGCGCTCAGCACGGCCGCCGCGTCGCCCTGGAGGTCGGCGGCCCGGCCTTCGAGCAGGACGGCCACCTCTTCCAGGGCCTGTCGCGCCCGCGCGGCCTCCTCTCCCGCGTCCACGACGGCGGGCCGCTGGTCGGGCAGGGACGGCGGCGGGGCCATCCGCGCCACCGGGCCGACTGCGGCCCCCGGGCTGGCGGGGATACCCGTCAGCCGGGTGTCACCGGCTGCGGCGGGGAGGGGTTCGGTCTTCGCCATGGTCGCTCCGTACGTCGGGAAGGGCCGGGGGTGGTGTGGACGGGGCCCGTCAGGGTCCTTGCCCCGCCGGAGCGCCCCTCCCCGGACGCGGGGAGCGCGGGCGCCGCCGTGCCGACGGTGCGCGGACCGCGGGTCGCGGTGGGAGGTCGGCTGTGCGGGGCGGTGGAGATGACGGGCGGGTCGCGTGTCCGGCAGAAGTCTTGTGTGTCCAGGAAACCGCGGGGAGGCCGGCGGCGGTAGCCCCTGTGGACAACCCAGGAGGGCGGGGCGCGACAGCGCCCGCACGTCGTGGGAAGCCGCCGGGCCCCGGGCGGGCGGTACCGTCGCCGCACCGGGGCGGCGACGGTACCGCCTTCGCGCACGCGCGCTGCGGCCGGGCGCTACGGCTGGATGGTCACCTTGATCGCGGTGCCCGAGGCCACCGTCTCGATGGCCTTGTGCACGTCGGTCAGGGACATCCGCTCGGTGATCAGGTCGGCCACCGGCACGGCGCCGGAGGAGATCAGCTCCAGGGCGCGGCGGTTGTGCTCGGGGCTGGAGCCGTTGGCGCCGAAGATCGAGATCTCCCGGTAGTGCACGGCGTTGGAGTCCAGCTGGATGATCGGCGCGTCCTTGGGCAGGCCGCCGAAGAAGCTGATCCGGCCGCTGCGCGAGACCATGCGCAGCGCGTCCTCCTGGGCGCGCCCGGAGGCGGCGGCGGTGATGACGACGTCGGCGCCCCGGCCGTCGGTGAGGCGGAGCACCTCCTCCACGGCGTCGGTCTCGCCGCCGCAGACCGAGGCGTCGGGCTGGACGATGTCGGCGGACATGTCCAGGCGGCCCCGGTTGATGTCCACCAGGTAGACCTTCGCGGCGCCGCGCGCGCGGGCCAGCCGGACGTGCAGGCAGCCGATCGGACCGGCGCCCATGACCACGACCGTGTCGCCCTCGCCGACTCCGGCGATCTCCTGGCCGTTGAGCACGCACGCCAGCGGCTCGGCGACGGAGGCCTCGGCCAGGTCGATGTTGTCGGGGACGCGGTTGACCCCGTCCACGGCCAGGACCGACTCGGGGATGATCATGTACTCGGCGAAGCCGCCGTCGTAGTGGTAACCCATGGACTCCTGGCGCGAGCACACGGTGTGCCGGCCGTCGGAGCACTCCACGCAGGTGCCGCAGGGGATGGCGGCGATGACCTGGACGCGGTCGCCCTCGGCCCAGCCGGTGACACCCTCGCCCACCTCGACGATCCGCCCGGCGATCTCGTGGCCGATCACGCGGGGCGGACGGATGTGGTGGTGTCCGTGCCGGGAGATCTTCACGTCGGTGCCGCACGTGGAGCAGTTGGCGACGGCGATCTTGAGCTGTCCGGGTCCGGCGGTCGGCTCGGGGGCCTGCTCCAGTCGGATGTCACCGGGGGCGTAGAAGCGGGCGACGAGCATGTTCGGGCCTTTCTGCTGGGCCCGCCGGCCCTGGGTCAGGGGACCGGCGGGTGGTTCGGTTGGGCTCAGCCGTCCTGTAGGGGGCCGAGCAGTTCGAGGACGTCGGACGTGGTGCCGGCGGAGCGCAGGCGCGCCGCCTTCTCCGGGTCGGTGAGGATCCCCGCCAGCGAGGAGAGCACGCCCAGGTGCTCGTCCCCGGAGGCGGCGATGCCGATGGCCACGTGGACGGTGGGACCGCCCCAGTCGACCCCGCCGGGGAACTGGACCACGGCCAGCGCGGTGCGCTTGACCAGGGCCCGTGAGGCGTCCGTGCCGTGCGGGATGGCCACGCCCTCACCGACGAAGGTGGGGATGGACGCCTCCCGCTCGTGCATGGCGGGCACGTAGCCGGGTTCGACGGCGCCCAGTTCGACGAGCAGTGCGCCGCACTGGTCGATGGCGTCGGCCCGGTCGGCGGCCTCGCGGCCCAGCCGGACGGCGTCCTCGGTCAGCGCCAGATCAGTCGGCAAGGGTGCTCCCGTTCTTCACAGCCTGCTCCAGGCGGGTGAACGCCGGGTCTCCCAGGAACATCTGGAAGCTGATCACGACGGTTCCGGGGACGCGGGCCCGGGCCCGGTCGACCAGCCCGGTGTGGCACAGGACCACGTCGGCGCCCTCGGGGATCCGGTCCACCGGGGAGTGCTCGACGGACACGCCGTACGGGGACAGGGTCTTGCTCAGCTGCGAGGTGAGCAGGACACTGCTGCCCATGCCCGCGTCGCAGGCGACGACGACCTTCTTGATGTCGGAGCCCTCGATAGTGCTCATCAGCTGTTCTCCTGGTTCTGAGCGGCTTCCTGCTTGGCCTTCTCCTCGCGCTCGGCCTTGCGCTCGGACCGGCCGAAGCCGAGCAGGAGCGAGGCGATGACGAAGGAGACGATGGTGGCGGCGACGACCCCGGCGAGGACCTGCAGGTGTCCTCCCTGCGGGGTGACCGCCATGATCGCGATGATGCTGCCGGGGGAGGCGGCGGAGACGAGGCCGGCGTCCATGATCATGAAGGTCGCGACACCGGACATGCCGCCGCCGATGGCGGCGAGGATCAGCTTGGGCTGGGCGAGGATGTACGGGAAGTAGATCTCGTGGATCCCGCCGAAGAAGTGGATGACGGCGGCGCCGGGCGCGGTGGCGCGGCTGACCTTGGAGCCGAAGAACATCAGGGCGAGCAGGATGCCCAGGCCCGGTCCGGGGTTCGACTCGATGAGGAACTCGATGGCCTTGCCGTCGGCGACCGCGCGGGCCGTGCCCAGCGGGGTGAAGACGCCGTGGTTGATGGCGTTGTTGAGGAACAGCACCTTGGCGGGCTCGACGATGACCGAGACCAGCGGCAGCAGGCTCAGGTCGATGAGGAACTGCACGCCCTTGCCGAGGCCGGTGGCGATTCCCTCGACGATCGGGCCGACGGCGTAGACGCCCACGGCCGCCAGGATCGCGGCGAGGATGCCGGCGCTGAAGTTGTTGACCAGCATCTCGAAGCCGGCCTTGATGCGCGGCTGGACGACCCGGTCGAACTGCTTCATGAGGTAGGCCGCGAACGGGCCCATGAACATCGCGCCGAGGAACATGGGGATGTCCGCGGAGACGATCACGCCCATGGTCGCGGCCGCGCCGACGACGCCGCCTCGCCTGTCGTGCACCAGCGCGCCGCCGGTGTAGGCGATCAGCAGCGGCAGCAGGTACTTGATCATCGGGTCGACGAGCCCGGCCATCTGCTCGTTGGGCCACCACCCGTCCGGAATGAACAGGGCGGTGATCAGGCCCCAGGCGATGAACGCGCCGATGTTGGGCATCACCATGCTCGACAGGAACCCTCCGAAGCGCTGTACTCCGGAGCGCACCGCGGTGAGTCTGTCCGTGCTCTGCTGTGTGGTCATGGGGGACCTCCTGGGAGGTGCGACGGGCGGGAAACCCGCCGATGAGGTGGGGAGGGGAAAGGGTGTCGGTGTTGATGTGGTTGGAAGCGGGGCGATCCGGGGCGGGGCGCTTCGGAGG